>JAUWTT010000121.1 GCA_030614585.1 Acidobacteriota bacterium | reverse complement strand
TGTATTGCCAGAGCAGCTGCTTCACAAAAGCTCAAAGTCTCGACAAGGGATATTACTACGACCTGGACATTGCGCTTTGTGACGGTTGTAGGAAATGTTCGGAGGAGTGCCCCTGTGGGTATATTGACCTGATTTAAGACGACTTGGGACTTGAGTCTTGGGGGGCCTGTTGCTCAAACCGGAAAAGCGGAAGTTCGAAGCTCGAAATTCGAAACAATATCCAAGCTCGAATATCTAAGGACTGAAACGGATTTCCTCTCACGCCAAGGCGCAAAGGACGCCAAGCGAAGGGAGAGAAATACAATATCGCCCTCTTTAACACTTGCAGGTACGTGCAGCTGGATCTAAACTAGCAGTATACCGTGGGACATACATCCAACCTGTTAGAAACAACTCACCGAGCAAAGGAGGGCGACTATGATTTCGCGCCGGGATCTCCACGAGTTACTATCGCATCCACCAGATTCGGAGAGCCCTGTCCTGAGTCTCTATCTTGATGTCGATCAGCAGCAAGCGGTCAATCTGAATAGAGGCTTCGAATCTGTACTGAAAAGTATGATTCGCCGGGTCGAACACGGCCTGGGTCATAATTCGAGGCTTAAAGAGTTCCTTGGGGATGCCCGGTTGGTGAGCCGGTTTGTGTCCGACTACCAACCGGTTGGCAAGAGCCTGGTGCTTTTCTGTGACGCCTCGAGAGGTTTCACCTGGCACCGATCTTTGAATGTGGCTCTAGACAGTTCAGTCCATTGGATGCCCCGGGCCTATGTTCGTCCGGTGGTAGAAGCGCGGGACGAGTTTGAACGGTGCGGAGTGATTCTGACTGACCGTGGACGAGCGCGCCTGTTCACTGTCTACCTAGGTTCAATCGAAGAGCATCACGAGGCATTTGCTGAGGCGGATGTCAAGAAAGTAGATGCGATCGGAATGGACCAGATCCTCTCCCAAAAGAACTTCCAACGAAAGGCTGACGAGCACGTACGCTGGCACTTGAAGAAGGTGGTCGAGATGGCTGACCGCCTGGTGGAAGCCCGGAGGTTCGGGCGCCTGATACTGGGAGGTGCGCATGAGGTCACCGCTGAGCTAAAGAACCTTCTTTCGGAACGGTTGAAGAAGTGCCTCGTTGGGTCTGTGACACTTCCTATCGATGCCGGTACAGTGGACATCTTGAGTGAAACGGTTGCATTGGAAGAGGCGGTCGAAAGAGAAGAGGAAGAGGTATTGGTTCGACGGTTGGTTACGGCGGCGGCCAAAGAGGCCCAGGGGGTTGTGGGACTTCCAAAAGTACTGGAGGCACTCAATCTGGGTCGCGTGAGGCGAGTCGTGTATTCGGACGGATTCGACGCGAGTGGCTTTGAATGTCGAGAATGCGGAGGCTTGTTCGAGAGCTATTCAGAGAATTGTCGCGATTGCAACGGCCTTCAGATCGAATCTCAAGACCTGTTGAACGCGGGGATAGCGAGAATTCTTCGAGAAGGTGGAGAGGTTGAACAACTGAAGAGCACAGCTGCTGTCAGTTTTCTCGAGAAAGCTGGAGGAATTGGAGCCTTCCTGCGCTTCTGATGTAAGTGTTAGATGCCGGCGGAAAGGCGACGCCAGGCCGGCAGGAAGGGTAAGGTGTTCGAATGCTTCCAATCAGGTTAGTCCTTGCTCCTACAGATTTCAGTGACGTTTCAGTCGAGACGGTTGCTCGGGCCAGAGAATTGGCCGAACATTTCAGCGCAGAACTGATTGTGCTACACGTGATTCCTCCGATTCCCACCTTACCCTCAGACCCCCACTATAACTTCGAAGTCCCGGCCTACCAGGAAGCATTACGGGAGAATGCCAGGAGGCAGATTGAGGAGGCCACTCGCGATCAGACGGGCTCCAGTGTGAAAAGCCGAACCCTGGTTTCATATGGAGATCCCGCAAAGGAGATTGTGCGCATTGCCGAAGAGGAATCGGTGGATCTGGTAGTGATCGCAACCCATGGTTTGACAGGATGGCAGCATCTCGTGTTTGGCTCTGTGGCTGAGAAAGTGGTGCGGACAGCCAAGTGTCCGGTTCTCACCGTCCGATGCCCAGGTTCGTAACTTCCTGTTTCTGAGACGTTATTTAGACATGCGGCCTCCTGATACCGGGACATGAGCCATGAGCTCTGTTGTAGAGGGCCCGGCAACGGTGATCATAAACACAGTTTCCACCTCGGGCGGTGGGTTACTATCGAGGCTAGCCATGGTTAGGATCATAGTCATACTTCTCTTGAGTCTTCCTTCATTTCTACTTGCACAGGAGAGCGAGCCGAAGAAGGAACCTTCGCTGGTTGAGCTTGCCCAGAAAGAACGTGAGAAGAGGCAGGCGACGAGTCAGCCAGTTCACGTCATTACCAACGAGGATCTCGGCGGCATGCGGGGTGCCCGTGTGGTTACAGCAGCTTCCTCGAGATCTTCAAGAGGCCGTAAACACGCGGTCAAAGAGAGCCCGGAAGGTTCCGAAGGCGAGAGCACTGAAACCGATGAACCCGATCCATCCACTATGGAGTACTGGGAGCCGGCATTCAAGGAGGCCGTCGACAACTTGAAATACGTTGCCAACGCATGTCTAGTTCTGGAACTTCGAATCAACAACTTCCGGAACGCATACTTCCGTGAAGAAGACGGTGTCCGAAGGCAGGTCATTTACGCAGAGATCGCCAACTCGGCCGAGCAGTTGATCGAGAGCAGGATAGAAGAGAAGGCTGCTCGTGAAGTCGTCCTCCAACTCCAGCGAGATGCGGAAAACGCCGGCCTGATGCGTGGGGAGGTCCGGGAATTAACCGGAAAGTTGCCTGAACAGAGATCCATTATCGAACTCCCGAATTTGGTTGACCCCGACCTCGAGGGATAGGGCGAGCCCTCGATACTTCGGGAACTCACCACAAAGACACCAAGATCACCAAGAGTCACCAAGATTGAATGGTTTGCCTGAAACCAACCCCGGCAAGTCGATCAGGGTCAAGGCTTGCGGGTGTTCCCAAGAGATCGAAGACAAACACCGTTTTCCTTTGTGCCATTGGTGTTCGTGGTGTCCTGGTGGTGAGTCGGTGAATTGTCCCGGCTAACACTTTCTGGTGAGAAACGCGGGAAATATTCTTCACCCGCAACTCGACTCCTCTTGACTACGTGAACCCGACTGCAAGTTCGGGTAAACTTGGAGTTAATCGGTTTGCATGCGTCGAAACAGATTCGCAGGCATACTGTCAAGCCAGAGTTCCAAGAATCGGCTGGTCCGGGGGGCCTATAGGGCCGCGCCGGAACGTTTCATTTGCGCTTAGAGTTCCGAGAAATCAAGCGATGAAGAGGAAAAATGTAGTTGCTGCCGGGCATCAGGTTACTGCCGAAGCTGCGCGGGAAATCCTGTGGCTGGGAGGTAATGCTTTTGATGCTGCCGTCGGAGCCGTGTTCGCAGCGATGGTTGCCGAATTCGGACTGACCAGTGCTGGGGGAGCTGGGTACCTGATGGCGTCAAGGGAAGGCGGACTTCCCATCGTCTACGATTTCTTTGTCGAAATGCCACGTGGACGAATGCTGGATCGTCTGGATTTCTTTGCCGTAAAGGTCGATTTTGGCGGGGCAACTCAGGAGTTTCACGTAGGAAGAGCTTCTGCCGGCGTGCCGGGGAACATAGCCGGACTCCTTCAAGTCCAGGAGGAATTGGGTCGTCTTTCGCTCGCAGACGTTCTTGCACCCTCGGTGAGAGCGGCACGCGATGGAGTTGTCTTCACTGAACATCAGGCGCACCTTCTCCAGATACTGGGGCCGATCCTGACTCACTCGAAAGAGGGCCGAGAGCTTTACGCTCCAGACGGGGAGCTTTTGACTGTGGGTGATAGGTTGCGGATGCCGGAATTCTCTGATTTCCTGTGCGTTCTGGGTCAGGAGGGAAGGGAATTCTTCTACCTCGGAGAGGCTGCACGGATCATGGCTGAATGGTCCGACGGTCAAGGCGGCCTTCTGACAGAGGAAGACTTTGCGCAGTATCGTGTTGTGAAACGGGAGCCGGTGAAGACACCGTTCAGTGGGTACGAGGTCTATCTGAATCCACCCCCGGCCCAAAGCGGGGTTCTGATCGACGTGACCCTGAGCTTGCTCGAAAGAGAACACTGTCAGAGTGGTCGGGGGGTGTCCTTAACGGATCTGGTGAGAGCGTTTGACGTAACCAATCAACTCCGGGCCGAAATGTTACCTGTGGGGTCTGTTCAAGAGGTTCAGGCGACCTTATCCGCAACCACCCGCTTCGAGGAGTATCTTGAAAGGTACAGGCAGGATGAGAGAGGTGACAGCTTGCCTCCGGTGCCATCTGCCGGATCCACCACCCACATCAGCGTTCTCGACACGGAAGGCAATGCTGCTTCTGTCACAACAACCAACGGCGAAGGGTGTGGCTATGTTCTGCCTGGATTGGGCTTTATGCTGAACAATATGCTGGGTGAGCAGGACCTCAACCCGCAGGGCTTCCATCGCTACCGGCCGGGAGAACGGTTATCCTCAATGGTTTCACCAACGATCGTCCTGCAGAAAGGCGAGCCGATCCTGGTAACCGGTACGGCGGGCAGCAATCGAATTCGTTCAGTCCTCACCCAGCTCCTGTTATGGATTCTTTACGAGGGTAGGGGTGTTAAGGAATCAACGGAACTCCCGAGAGTGCATTTGGAAGGTGATCTGCTCAGTGCTGAGCCGGGTGTTTCCGAAGAAGAACTCCGATCGTTGGAGAACCTGTACACGGTTCACCGGTGGCCTAACCTGGCTCTTTTTTTCGGTGGTGCCAACTCGGTGACTCCCGAAGAAGGAGCCGGAGACTCACGTCGCGGTGGTTGCAGCTTAGAGTTCACTGCTTGAGTTGTATCATCGGGGCTTCCATTCGGACATGCTGTTTTTGGCGTGTCAAAGATACGAAGGTGCCTGGTCCGCGAGCATCGCACTCGTTGGCCAAGTTTTGGTTGCGGCTTTGCTGCCTTAGACCTTGTCACTTCGAGCTTGGCCTGTTTCGGTTTGAGCAACACACCCTACCCTTCGGGTATATTGCCCCAAAACCTCCATCTTATCTTCAGCTTTTTGACCCTTACCGTAGGCCCCGAAAGAGGGCGGGTGTGCAGTCCTTCGTGAGCGTCTTATCTGGCACGAGAAGTGCTTTCAAAGTCGGCGGCTAGACACATCAGCAGGCGTATCATTCCAGATTTAAAGGAGGAGGGCGTGGCCCAATACAAGATTGCTTGGCTCCCAGGGGACGGAGTTGGTCCTGAGATTCTTGAAGCGGCTCGGCTGGTTCTAAACGAGCTGCGACTGGATGCCGACTACGTTTTCGGAGACATCGGATGGGAGTTCTGGTGCTCAGAGGGGGATGCTTTACCGCCTCGCACGATCCGACTTCTGAAGAGTGTCGATGCTGCACTTTTTGGCGCGATTACTTCAAAGCCGATGCGGGCAGCAGAAACGGAACTGATCGGAGAGCTCCAGGGAACAGGATTACTTTACCGATCACCGATCGTGCGGATGCGCCAGCTTTTCGATCTCTACATCTGCCTTCGGCCCTGTAAGGCGTACCCTGGAAGCCCTCTGAACTTTAGAGAGGGGATTGACCTCGTCGTGTTCCGTGAGAATACCGAGGATCTGTATTGCGGCGTCGAGTTCAGCCCAGTCCCGTCCGGCATCTCCAAGCGGTTGCTTCAGCTTTCGAAGCCTTTTGAAGCCTTCAAGGACCTGGCCGCTGACGAATACGCGATCTCGTGCAAAATCAATACGAGAAAAGGTTCAGAGCGAATTGCCCATGCCGCCTTCGAGTACGCCCGAGAGAATGACCGCAAGAAAGTGACGATCGTCCACAAGGCCAACGTTGTGCGGGCGTCTGACGGACTCTTTCTGGAGACAGCGCAAAAGGTCGCGCGACAATACCCCGATATTGAAACGGACGATGCCAACATCGACGCTATTATGATGTGGCTGCTGAAAAACCCGTTCAACTACAGTGTCCTGGTCGCTTCGAATCTTTACGGAGATATCGTGTCCGACCTTTGCGCACAGATGGTCGGTGGCTTGGGGTTTGCCTGTTCCGGGAACATAGGTGAGAAACTGGCCGTTTTCGAGCCGACTCATGGTTCAGCCCCGAAGTATACGGGTCAGTACAAAGTGAATCCGATCGCGACGATTCTTGCCGCAAAGATGATGCTGGAATGGCTGGGTGAAACCGAGAAAGCTCGCAGACTGGAGAAGGCTGTCGCATCTGTGATCCAAGAAGGAAAGGTCCGCACGTACGACATGGGTGGAAGCGCCGGGACTCTGGAAATGGCAGAAGCCATCGCCTCAAAACTGTGAGTTGCTTCCCCGGGTTATTCCGGGACCCGCTGATTCTGAGCATTTGCAGCAAGTTTAGCCGTCAAGTGTCTCCAGTGAATTAAGGTTGGGAGGTTTGGTCATGGGAATGACCGTCGTCGAGAAGATCCTTGCCCGAGCAACGGGTGTGGAGTCGGTGAAAGTCGGTGAAGTCGTTGAACCTGAAGTTGATCTCGCCATGTCTCATGAAAATGCAGCGCTGGTGATCAACCAGTTTCTGCAGGTTTATGAGGGCACTGACCTGGATCCGCATGTATGGGACCCTGACCGAATCGCAATCATTCTTGATCACAGGGTGCCTGCCGAAAGCGCAAAAACAGCAACCAACCAGAAGAAGATTCGGGCTTTCGTTCAGGACGAGGGGATAGGCAAATTCCATGATATACGTGGAGATCAAGGGGGAATCTGTCATCAGATTCTGCCTGAAAATGGTTATGTACGCCCCGGAGCGGTGGTCGTAGGAACCGATAGTCACACCACAAGCCACGGTGCTCTCGGCAGTCTTGCGTTTGGGGTTGGAGCAACCGAGATGGCGGCCGTATGGGCCCTGGGCAGGGTCCTGAACGTCGAAGTCCCTGGAACCATCAAAGTCGTCGTCGATGGCACATTCCAGGAAGGTGTCGGCCCGAAGGATCTGATTCTTCATCTGGTTGGGAAGCTGACCGCGCAGGGTGCCAACTTCAAGGTGCTCGAATATCACGGAGAAGCCATCCAAAGCATGTCCACTTCGGGTCGACTTGTCATCTGTAATATGGCCGTCGAGGCGGGCGCTACGTCGGGAATAATCCCTTCTGACGATGAGACTCTGCGATACTTGAGCGATGAGGCCGGTGTCGAGGAGGCAATTGAATGGGTTCTTCCAGATATTGATGCTGAATATGACCGCGAGATCTTCATAGATGTAGCGGAGCTGAGTCCTCAAATCGCTTGCCCTCACCGCGTAGACAACGTCCGGCCGATCTCCGAAGAATCGGGTCGCAAGATAGATCAAATCGTAATCGGATCGTGTACCAACGGGCGGCTTGATGATTTGGAGACAGCGGCAAGGACTCTCAAGGGAAAGCGGATAGCGAGTGGCGTACGGATGCTCGTGTTTCCAGCCACGTGGAGAATCTATCGGGAAGCCTTGAGACAGGGTTTCCTGATGGACCTCGTGGAGGCTGGAGCAACGATCATGAACCCGGGTTGTGGGTGCTGCCTGGGTATCCATCAGGGAGCATTGGGCGACGGGGAAGTAGCGCTTTCGACTACAAATCGGAACTTCAAAGGGCGGATGGGAAACCCTGAGGCGGAAGTATATCTGTGCTCGCCTGCCGTGGCGGCTGCGAGCGCCATTACCGGGGAGATAGTCGACCCGCGAGCAGGAGGGTTTTGAGATGGCGAAAGTGGTGTTAAAAATGGAGGATGATATCTCGACCGATATCATCTACCCCGGCCGCTTCATGGCAACGGTTCTGCCGAGCGAAACCCCTCAGTTTACCTTTGCAGACAACCTTGAGTTCAACCGACAGCTGGTTGAAGGGAAAGTGCTCAAGGGCAGCGCCATCGTTGCCGGCTACAACTTCGGAAGCGGGTCATCCCGAGAACAGGCTGCGTCAACATTGGAGGGACACGGTCTTATTGTTGTGGCGAGGAGCTTCGCTCGAATCTTCCTTCAGAACTCTATTAACCTTGGATTGCGCACCATTGCCTGTCCGGAAATCGAGGCCGAGGTGGGAGACGAACTCGAGTTGACGGGTGATCGAGTGCTGAACAAGACGACCGGAATGAGTTTTGAGGTGGAACCGCTTCCAGCAGCGCGGCAGGCTATCGTAGATGCGGGTGGCCTGATTCCCTACGCCAGAAGGCTCCTTGTGAGCGAGGCGAAGTGATAGGAGCCTTTATCTGACAGGCTTGAGTCTATCCAAATGAGAGACCCGTTTCCCGGGCAACGCTCTTAATGTAGTCGCTACCTTGCTGATACTCTTCGGCAGAACTGAGGTGCTCCAGCATGAGAGGGGCATCGACCGGGAGTTTGGCTAGCTCTCGAAGGTAGGTTGCATAGTCCAGTACGCCTTTGCCGGGAATGACTTCCTTGAAATGCACCTGTGAACTGGGTACCCAGGCCACATCCTTGGCGTGGCAGGAGGCTACCCACGGTCCCAACTTTTCGAATGCCTCCTCAATTACGCGCGCGTTCTTGTAGATTCGGTAGGGGCTGTTGATGAGATTGCAGACATCCATGTGAACGGCAAAGGAACGACGGTCAACAGCTTTGATCAGTTCGAGGTATTCATCAGGGCTGGAAGGAAGGGTCCATCCCATCATTTCAATGGCAAATCGCGTTCGCTTTGGTTTGACATCATCAATCACTTGCTGCACGACCTCAACGGTGGCAGCAAAGAACTCAGGGCCAAAGTTGTCTGGGTGAGGTCCATCCCAGGCGTCCGGATTAAATGAACCTGCTATATCAACGCAACAAAGAGCTCCCAGTTCCTCAGCCAAGGCAAGTCGTTGGGTGACATAGGCAATGTTCTTCTTCCGCTTAACCGGGTCCCGGTCAACCATATTCACCCAGGCGCCGACTTCAGCGATTACGACATCTCTGGAAGAATACTCGCTGATGATCTCGCGGATTCGGTCCCGATCCTCAAGCTCAACCTCGGGAGCGTATGCGGCGCGATAGCCAAGATCACGATGGGCCTGCGCCATGGCTGCCGGGTCCTCACTCTTGGCAAAGATGGGTCCACCTAATCGGAGAGTCTTAGTAGCAGTAGCGCCAGTAGCGTTCCGGTTAGTCTTACCGTGAGCCGCCGC
>JAUWTT010000579.1 GCA_030614585.1 Acidobacteriota bacterium | reverse complement strand
GTTCGTAGATGCTGAAGAATCTGGAGCGAAGAAGGAAGAGGCTTCGAAGAAGAAAAAGAAGTGAAAGGAAGAGGCTTCTTAGCCCCGGTTCTTGCGGGACTTACCACGAAGACACCAAGGAAATCGGTGATCGGTCATCGGTGATCGGTAATCACCAAGCACACCGAGAAAATGTCACCCACAAAACGGGAGAATCTCTACAAGACCCTTTGCAACCGGCAACATGGGTAACAAGACCCAGGACCCCAGCCTCTAGAAGATCATTGTCCAGGCTACGCCGAGCGAAACGTAGATCAGGTACATCACTGCTACAAGGGCGAAGCCTTTCCCAACCTTGATGCCCTCTGAGACTTTGGACATCCCCAGTCCGAGCAAAAAGATCACATACCAGACAATCACATCCGCTGAAGATGCCAGCTTGTACAACACGGGCGAGTCCTGGGCATCGAAAAGAAACGCTGGATTCGAAGAAACGGGATTTTGAAAATTGACTGTTTCCGGCTCCGAAACGACGGCGAAGACAAGGACAATCAAGGTCATAGATATGACTGTCTGGAAGAAGAACGTGTACGACACAACCGAGGTCAGTTTCTTGAAGGTTGTTGTGCCGCCGGTAAGAAAGGCCATTAACAGCATTAGCGCCGCAACCAGTAGCATCATGAGAGGTGGTATAACAACAGGAGCGGCCCACTTGATGAAAGGCACGGTATAGCTAGCCTGTAGCTCAATCTGTTCTTGGGATAAGCCTTCTGCCTGGGGGGCGGTCTTAATCTGGGTTTCCATCAGCTCCTGAAGATCGACGAGGTTGTCGATAATGTTCCATCCGATCAGTGCGATCATGATGCTCAGCAGGAGCGGAACCAGAAAAGTTGGTCTCTTGTTGATGTCTTCGAAAGTCGCAGAGGGTTCAAAGAAGATTCCCTGTAGTCTCCAAATCGAACCTCGCGTCTCCACGGCACTCTCTTCGGTCACCTTCGAACTCAATTGCTCTTCCATTTGATCATCTCCTTCTTTGAGCCTACGTCTCAGGTCCCTAAAGTATTTCAGATGAGTTGGGATTTCAATAGGGAAAACCGTCTTGGGTCTTGGGTCCTGGGTCTTGGGGGCTGGGGGCTGGGGGCTGGGAACTGGGGACTAACCACTAAGTCACTAAGACACAAGAAAATCTTAGTAGTGATTTCGTGTGTTAGTGGTTGATCCCGGATTAACGCCTCGTTGAACACCCTATCGAGTTACAAAGGACCTCGGATCACCCCGATTACCGATCACCCTCCTTCGCTGAAGCTATGGAGGGCAGGCCGATAACCGGTCCTCCGGCCTATGCTATGATTCGCGGATGTCTGCGTGGAGACTGAACTGGACCGCTTCTTTCCTGCTCTGCCTATCCCTGTTATCCACTCCCCTCATCGGACAGGTTCGGAAACTAACGCTTGACGACATCTATGATCCGGTTGAGAAGAAGAACTTCAGTGGATACAGCTTGACGAACCTGTCCTGGCAGAAGGACGGTACCCACTTTCTCCATTTCCCCTCAGGGGAGATCCCGGTGAAAGTTGACGCTACCTCCGGAGCGGAAGAGAAGCTGGTCGAGCGGCAGATCCTGGAATCAGAGTTTGCCAGAGTGCTTCGCTCTTCCGGCACGGACGCCGGCGATGCGCTCTCCTCTGCGAAATACGTTTTGAGTCCCGACGAAAATGGGGTCCTGATCAAGTGTCTGAACGACCTCTTCTTCTTCCAATTTGAACTTGGAGTCCTCCGCCGTTTAACTGATAATCCGAGCGACGAAAAGGCGCCCCTATTCAGTCCTTCTGGAGAATACAT
The DNA here is from genome assembly GCA_030614585.1 of Acidobacteriota bacterium. Lineage (GTDB taxonomy): Bacteria > Acidobacteriota > UBA6911 > RPQK01 > JAPXNP01 > JAUWTT01. The sequence goes on along the minus strand of JAUWTT010000579.1, from coordinate 1,404 downwards.
TGCCTTTATCCGTGGGTACGATCTCTTCCTTGTCGATGTCAAGGAAGGTCGTGAAAAGGCGTTGACAGTCGGTGGCAGTGAGGTTCTCCGGAATGGCTTGCTTGACTGGGTCTACCAGGAAGAGATTTACGGTCGAGGTAGTTTTCGAGGTTTCTGGTGGAGCCCTGATTCCAGCCGACTCGCTTTCCTGCAGCTTGATGAAGCTGAGGTTCCCGAGGTCTCTTTGGTGGATTATCTGGCGTTGCACCAGGATCTTGAAAACTCCCGGTATCCGAAGGCTGGTGACCCGAACCCTAAAGTCCGGCTGGGCGTAGTTTCCCTGGACCGTTCGAAAACCGAGTGGTTGGACGTTGCTCGTGACTTTGCGGGACAGGAGATTCTAATTGTTCGAGTCTCCTGGAGTCCTGAGGGAAGCGCGGTTATCTACCACGTACAGAATCGGGAACAGACATGGCTTGAACTGGTTCGAATCGATTTAGCCACCGGAAAGAAGAAAACGCTTATTCGCGAGTCCTCGAAGGCCTGGGTGAATCGGCTCGAAGCCCCGGTTTGGCTCGAGGACCGATCGTTTCTGTGGTTGAGTGAACGCTCAGGCTATCAGCATATTTACCACTATTCGAGAGAGGGACGTCTCCTGGGAAACGTTACCGAGGGCGAATGGGAGGTTCGTCGCGTTTCAGCCGTTGATGAAACCAGCGGTCTCGTTTACTTCACGGGTACAAGGGACAGCGTTCTCGAGGAACAGCTCTATCGCATCCGTTTAAACGGAACCGCGTTGACGAAGGTTTCGACGGCGGCCGGGACGCACAAGCCGGCATTCAACCCTGACGCCTCACTGTTTCTGGATACCTGGAGTGATATCTCAACTCCGCCGAGGACTTCTCTATACCGGTCGAGTGGATCTTTCGTACGCGAGGTAGTGAAGAATGAGGTGCCGGCCTTGCGCGAGTTTCGACTCAGTGATCCGGAGTTCGTTCAATTCAAGACTCGGGATGGCCTGGTTCTGGATGCAATGCTGATCAAACCTCTTGATTTCGATCCTTCGATTCAGTATCCGGTTCTTCTTCACACCTACTCCGGGCCTCATGGACCTGAGGTGCTGAATCGGTGGAGGGGTACCGGACACATGTGGCATCAGATGCTGGCCTCTGAAGGGTACCTCGTCTGGGTCTGTCACAGCAGAACTTTCAGTGGTAGAGGCGTTGGAGTCGCGTGGCCCGCTCACAGAGACCTGGGGCGACTTGAACTCAGAGACCTGGAAGACAGCCTCACTTGGTTAAAGTCAAAACCTTATGTCGATGATTCCAGAATAGGCATCTTTGGCTGGAGTTACGGAGGGTACATGGTCGCCTACGCCTTGACCCACTCCGATTCCTTCAAGATAGGAATCGCGGGTGCCCCGGT
>JAUWTT010000063.1 GCA_030614585.1 Acidobacteriota bacterium | reverse complement strand
GGTGAACAGGGGGCCTTCGTGGTGAGATTCTTGAGTTATTCGGGCTTCCAGCCTCACGTAATCGTCTCGTGTATTAACATTGAGAAACAACGTATCTGGGAGTGATCTCTCGAGGGTCTGCATCCGCAGAATGTTCAGGGTATCGCAACTGAGGATTTCTCTAACTTTGCGTCTTCCCTGACGAAGGAGCGCTTCCAGGGGTTCAAGACATCGCTTTGAATAGTACGCAGCCAGTGGATGCGGCCAACCCTCGCTGTCATAGGGGATAACAGCGTCGAAAGCGGGGGCCGAATCTTGCAGGAGTCTGAAAAAGGCTGGAGTGACTAAAGGCACGTCGCAGGCCAGGACAAAGCAGTCTGAAGACTCAGCGTTTCTAAATGCAGTGTACAGTGCTCCAAGTGGTCCGGCTTCAGGAAAGGCGTCTAACAGTACAGGAACGCCCGCGTCTTCAAAGCCTTGGGGCTTACTGGCAACAATACGCACCTTGAGGTCCGAAGCTTCGAGAATTCCAATGGCATTTTGTAGCAGGGTGGAATCCCTGAAAGGCAGGAAAGCCTTGGGCTGTCCCATACGCTTGCTTGTTCCGCCTGCAATAACAAAACCTTCACCCACACTTGATTTCATGACCTTTTCAGCGTAAGGAGATTAGCATGAAGCTGCGAATTAAGGACAACTCTTTCCGCTTCAGGATCACGCTTTCGGAACTCGAGGAGCTCAGGACCGAGGGTTTCGTCAGTTCTGGTTTTGTACTGAGGGGATCTTGACACCGCTGCCCAGGACTGCCAAGCTTCTATGTAAGGGGGTCAACAGTAGGAATCAGTCTGTTAAGTCCTCGCTCTTCTGCTCCAGGTTCCTCAAGCAGCGATTCCTGAGAACTACGAGATGGAGGTGTGTAATGAAGCGTTTTTTAATCCTGTGCCCACTCTGCTTGATGGTGGCGCTATGTTTCGTGTCACTTGGGTTAGCCAAAGATTGGTCCCCGGAACAGCAAGAGGTCGTGGATCGGGTCGAATGGTGCCATGACCGGTGGCTGGATGCGTACAAGAAAGGGAATGTCGACGTCTACTTCGATGCTTGTACCGAGAAAGGCTCACTTGTCTGGTTTACGTCCAACGGTATGCCAAGCACTCAAGATCGCGCCCGGCGGGCGACTCAGAATGTGTGGAGCCGGATGAAGAACCTCTACTGGGAGGACTTCTATCCATTTGAAGTGAGAATCCATGGGGATACGGCCTTTGTGTACTCTGTGAGCACATGGGTAGCTGAATTGTCAGGTGGCGAGACAGATCGTGTTGAGAGAAGGGAACTGTGGGTGTACCACAAGGAAGGTGGCACCTGGCGGTTGATTGAAGGAATGGTAGCTCCCGTGAACTGAAGTTCGGAGTGCCGGTTGAGGTATCATCCTTAGAAATGGGTTTCCAGGAAAAGGTGGGAACGGCCTTAATTACGGGGGCATCAGCAGGCATCGGCGTTGAGTATGCACGTCAGCTTGCCTCTTACGGATATGACTTGATCGTTTCAGCACGGAGGGCTGACCGTCTTGAAGCTCTTGCTGAAGAACTTGCTGAGAATCACGGAGTCTCTGTTGATGCCCACCCAGCAGACCTGACCAAACGGAGTGACGTTGAAGAGCTGGAGGAACGAATTCGGAATGAGAGCGAGCTCGTCATTCTGGTGAACAATGCCGGTTTTGGAGTCTCGGGAACGTACATTTCACGAGGCGTGGAAAACCATCAACGAATGATAGACGTTCATGTGACGGCCTCGGTCAGGCTAACGCATGCTGCCCTTTCCGGTATGATCGAGCGAAGTAGGGGATACATCATCAACGTTTCTTCGATCGCCGGATTCATCCCAGTCGGAGGCGGGCCAGGGTATGCCGCCAGTAAAGCTTATCTGAACGTCTTTTCAACCAACCTTCAATCCACGATGCCGCGGTTCATCAGGGTGCAGGCCCTGTGTCCCGGTTACACTTACACCGAGTTCCATAGCACGGACAACTACCACGGTAATGAGAGGGAGGTCTTGCCGCGATGGGTATGGATGACCGCCGAGGATGTTGTTCGCTATTCGCTGTCGAAACTCGACTCCAACAAGGTCATTGTCGTCCCGGGCTTTAAGTACCGAGTGCTTGCCTTCCTGCTGAGGACAGGAATCGGCGGTGTCTTGATGGCCCTGAGGGGACGATTCCTGGGAGTAAAGGAGAGAGCATAGGGGCCTGTGAAAATGCGTCTTGCGTCTTGGGTCTCGAATGGTCCTGGGTCTTGGGTCTTGAGGCTTGGTTAGGCTGACTCGTGCTCATGCTCGGTGATCGGCCTGCCCTCCATAGCTTCAGCGAAGGAGGGTGATCGGTGAAATTGCCCAAATGAGCGCCACAGTCCGGGGAAATCGTTTTGGGCAGCGGACACAACCAAACCAAATGTTGAGATCGGGTGTGGAAGCTGCCTCCACGAACTAACTTCTTGGCTATTCGCGCAAGCCGTAATACACTCAGGCGTCAGAGGTAGATCCTTTGGTTTCGACTCAACAACCGGCCGCGTTCTGGTGGCCGAAAGGAGAGAACAAATGAGCGCTGATGTCTCTCGTCGGACATTTCTCAGTACAACGGCCGCGGCTGCCACAGCTGCAGCACTCAGGGTTTCGGCAAAACCTGCTCAGAAGGTGCCGGGTAGGATGAAGATTGGCCTTTACACGATTACGTACCTGGGCATCTGGTATGAGGGAGACGCGATTCCGCTGAAAGAGGTGATGCGTAAAGCGAAGAAGGCAGGCTGGGAAGGCATCGAGTTTGATACCAAACGGCCGCACGCCGCCCCGATGGATCTCTCCGCTGATCAGCGGAAGGAGCTCCGGGATCTCGCGGGAGAATTGGATCTCCCCATCTCGGCCGTATCCCCGAATAGCGATTTATCCAGCCATGTGCCGGAGCGAGTTGAGGCGACGATCTGCTACGTTCGCGAGTGCATCAAGCTAACTCGTGATGTCGGCTCTCCAATCTGCAAGGTTTTTGCTGCCTGGCCCGGTGTGGTGGTTCGCAATGGATTGGGATCCTATCACTACACCAGGGAGCTTCCGGATCCCTTTCCCGAATGGAAGGAAGAGCGCTGGGACATCGTCCGTAAATCACTCAACGAACTTTCGAAGTTTGCGGAGGATCAGGGAGTGACTCTGGCCCTTCAGAATCATAAGCCGGTGACGAACGACGAAGACGACGTGTTGAGGTTTATCGAAGAGGTCGGGTCTCCTGCACTTAAGGCCTGTATGGACCATGGGACTGCTGAGACAGTTCGTAAGACTGGAAACCTGCAAGTCCACTCCCACTACAACGGAGAATTCAGAAAAGACTCGAAAGGGAGGCTGGTCTCTACCCACAAGGTGGGATACGAAGAGTATGTGGATGCCTTGGTCGCCTCCGGCTACAACGGGTTCATGAACTGGGAGTATTGCCATCCCGCAATGAAGTTTGGCAAGCCGGCGGGAATCGACTACGTCGAGAAGGTCACACGAGAGGCCCTTGAATACATGAAGGAGCTTCGGGCACAGGCGGAAGGGAAGGCTCTCAGCTGAGGCACCGATGGCACGAAAAGCCCACTGGTTTGCTGCGATGGTGTTGGGAGGGGTGGCACTGCTGAATCCGCCCGGCTCCCCTCGGGCCGGAACGCTCGGAGGCGAGAATGGGGTGACGGCAGCAATCGAGAACCTGGGCGAACGGCCCACTTCTCTTTACTGTTCGTGCAACAACATAGATGGTCGCGAACTCGTTTTTGACTTGGCCATTACCAACCAAACCGCAGTTGCTCAACAGGTTTACGCATTCGTTTGGGCACCTAACGAGGAGGTGTCGCCCCCTGAACGGGGTTTATGGCCTCTCTCGGCCGTAGACACGTGTCTGACTGAAACGGGTGAATTGGATGTGAGGAAGCCTTTGGCCGGGACTCTGGTCGAGGTGCCTTCAGGGGCCTCGGTCCGAGTCCGTGAAAACACGATCGTGCAGCCCATTGGTTGGTTCGAGGGTCAACTGGTGAGTTTCGAATCACTCTGGCTCCAGCTTTGGTCTGCAGAGGGGGAACTGGTCTTTGAAGCCGTGATTGATCTTGGGGAGTGAATTAGAACCACAAAGATCTATATCTGGATGGAATTTCAGCTTGGTGCTCTTGGTGTCCTGGTGGTTAATCCGGTGGGAGAATTGACTAGCAGATATTATCGCACCCAAGGCCGGGTTTCTCACTTGGATAAATGAAGCCGTCCCGGATAGTAACTGTTCCTGAAGTAGGATCTCCGATCAAATCAAGATGACCGTCGAGGTCGGCCCGGGTGACATTCGGCCGAGCTAAAGCAAAGTGCAATCCTGCCGCAATTCCGAGTGCCGCCTCATCCACACAACCCACCATTACTTCAATACCGGCACTTTTGGCCACTGCCTCGATTTGTAGAGCCTCGCTGATCCCTCCAACCTTCATGAGCTTCACGTTCACCATGTCTGCCAAGCCGGCTCGGGCCAGGTAGAATGCGTCCTGTAAACGGACCAGACTCTCATCAGCCATAACCGGTATCGGGCTCTTGCGAGTCACCTGTCCCAGCAATTCGGGAACGTCCTTCGGGGTTGGTTGCTCGATCAGTTCCAGATTCGCTTTCCCAGTGGCCCTCACAAAATCCAAAGCCTGAGGCACCGAGTACCCTTGGTTAGCATCGAATCGAATCGCGATATTGGGTCCTACTTCCTCCCTGACAAGAAAGATCTTTTCGATGTCTTCATCAACATCTGAACCACCTTTGACCTTCAGACACCTGAAGCCTTCAGTAACCCGAGCCCGGGCTATCTGCACCGTTTCATCAGCCGGCAGGATTCCGATCGTAATACTGGTAAGGATGCGGTCCCGGAATCCTCCCAGGAGTCGCCACAACGGCAAGTCTGTTTTCTTCCCCAGGATATCGTGCAGAGCCATATCGACAGCAGCACGCGCAGAGGGCCTTCCCGGAATCTCTGCACTCAGCTGTTCATTCAGCGAGGAAACCCTGACGGGATCGGCACCTTTGAGCAGTGGCTCAACGGTGTTTCGAATACCGTCCAGCACCATCTCCGCTGTCTCCCCGGTGATACTTGGATCAGGCGCGGCACACCCGACTCCGGTCAAACCCGCGTCGGTTTCTAGGTTGAGAAAGACATTAAAGGCCGAGTCGATACTCTCGTATGCTATCGAGTAGGGTTCGGCCAACCGCATTTCAAGGGGTTCAGCCTCCACACGTGTGATGCGCATCGTTTGCTTCCAGATATCGGGAATCAGCTTTTCAGATGAGGTTCCAGAGCTCGGACGAGGTCGTGCCCCCCGTCGCTCAGGACGTCCAGAACCGGAACACCGACTTCCTGCTCGAGAGATGCACAGACCACTGGAACCTCCTTCGGACGCATATCCTCATGATTGATGGTTACCGCAATTACGGGCTTCCCTGAAATCATTTCAAGTGCCTGCTTCTGATGTAACAGCGAATGCATCGGGTAACCCGGAAACCCGTCGTACTCCTCTCTGGCAGGAGCGTGCTGCAGAACAATACAGTCCGGCCTACCCGCTGCCAGAATCTCAAGTCCGCCGGGATAGGCCGGGTTCATCAGGCTCCCCTGCCCTTCAATGACAATGACATCCGGCCTTTGTTCCTTCCAACAGCTCCAGACAGCATGTTCAATCTCACCCGAGACGAAGTCGTTGACCAGAGAGTCGAGGATAATCGAGTACCGGGCGCCCTGCATCCAGGCTGTCTGCCCAGTCCCGACCAGTTCTGCTGAATATCCGGCTTCCTCCAGCGATCTCACAAGGATCCATGCAGTCGTTCGCTTGCCGACTGCCGAGTCTGTGCCGAGCACTGCTAGTTTCACACTCGTAACGTGTTCGATCTTGCCGCTGAAAAAGTGGAGATCATGAACAGCCTTCGGCTTTCTAATGTCGCGCAGCTGAACTCCACGAGTAGCTGCAAAACCACTGATCTCCGGATCCTCCGAAAGGAAGTCATGGAGGCCACTGTCAACGTTCATACCGAATTCAATCGCCTGACAAACGTCACTCCGTGCCTGAGGCGACAGTCTTCCACCATCCGGTGCCAGGCCGATCACTAGGAACTGCAAATCCTGGCCAAGTGTGCGAGCGGTATCCACCGCCTCCCCGAGGGAGCCGTAGACAGGTATTCCTGAATTCCTCTGATTGAGGATCATGCCGGCATCCTGACCTGCATGGCGGGAGTCGATTACCGACAGCACTCGATAGCGCTGTGAGAAGCGGACCAGGCCGTGGGCGGTCTTGCCATTGGTGGTATTGAATGCCCCTTCGCAGTAGATAGTGGCGCTTCCGTCTAATTTCCTCTTCATCACTTTCGGATCAGGCTTGCTCCCCTTCTCGAGTGTACAGAGCTTTCCTTTCACATCACAAGCACCAGGTATGAAAAGGCAATAACTGCCGCAGCCCGATTGGCTGGTCTGAGCCTTGAGGTACTCTATCGTAGACATCGGGTTGCTGACTGGGGCAGCCTGTCCGTTTGCGTACGGCCCTCTCGCTCAGAGTACCTGGAGGCGAAAATGAATGTCAGTATCTATCCGATTCTTTTGGGATTTGAACGCTGCTATCTCATTAAAGGCGAGGGGGTTATAATGATCGATGGTGGAGCCCCTGGCAGAATAGACAGGTTTGAGAAAGGAATCGCAAGGATTACAATCGAACCGGAAGAGATTCAACTGATTGTCATAACCCATGGGCATATTGATCATATCGGCTCGGCCCGGGACATCAAAAAGATCACAGGCGCCCAAATCGCCATGCATCAAAGGGATATGGATTGTCTTGAGCGGGGGGCCAAGCTGGTGCCTCCCGGGGTTAATACCTGGGGACGTGTATTAATCAAGATGTTGACACCATTGTTGACCAGGGTGCATATACCTATTACTGAGGTTGATTTGATCCTCGGGGATGAAGGACTGTCCCTGCGAGAGTACGGGATTCCGGGAAAGATAATTCACACCCCTGGTCATTCGATGGGGTCAGTAAGTGTAATCCTGGAAACGGGTGAGGTCTTTGTGGGAGATTTGGCAATGAACATGGTCCCGCTTGGCCTGGGTCCAGGACTGCCCATCTTCGCTGAGGATATACAAGAAGTGAAAGAGAGTTGGAGGTTGTTACTGGAGGAGGGCGCTGAAACGGTTTTCCCAGCGCATGGGAAACCCTTTTCGGCGGATTCCCTGCTCAGGGCCTTGTCATCATGAGTCATGAGGCCTCTAACCAGTACATCAAGTTCAGAGATGAAGGTCTTTTTGAGAAGAAGGAGAAGAGTGGTGAAGAGAACTTACGCGATTATAGTGTCTGGGTGCTTACTGATGGGGCAGGCAATTGCCTCAGGAAATCTGGCTCCCGGTCAACAGGAGACGGACGGCGATACGCCTTACTATAAAGTCGAGGTGGTTCATAAGTCTGCCAAGGCCATCAACTACGAGATTGGAGGAGGATCCACCAAGATCGACTTCGTCGGCAGGGCTGAGATGCCGGAGGCGAAAGGTGAGGCCAAGGTTGAAAGCAAGAAGGGGTATTACGCAATCGAGGCCAAAGCTGAGAAGTTGAGGTCGCCCCAACAGTTTGGTGCTGAGTATTTGACCTATGTTCTCTGGTCGATCTCTCCTGAAGGGCGTGTGTCGAATCTGGGAGAACTCCTGCTCAAGGATGGAAAGGCACAACTCAAGGTAACAACCGAGTTGCAGATCTTCGGCCTGTTTGTCACCGCGGAACCCTACTACGCCGTTCGCACCCCGAGCGACGTCATTGTTCTCGAAAATGAGGTTCGCAAGAATACAAAGGGCAAGATCTACATGATCGATTCGAAGCTCGAGTTATTGAAAAAGGGTGAGTACCGGAAGTTGGCAAATCCTCTGAATCTCACCGTTGATACGAGCGATATTCCTCTCGAACTTTACGAAGCACGGAACGCAGTTGAGATCGCACGGGCTGTAGGAGCTGAGAAATACGCCGCGGATACCTTCCCGAAGGCCGAAGCTAGTCTGAAGATGGCTGAACGCTACCCGAAAGAAAAAGGTTTCAGGAATGAAATCATCCGAACGTCGCGACAGGCTGTTCAGATTGCCGAAGATTCTCGAGCCCTGGCCATCGAGCGGCGAGAGCAGGAGAAACTGGCACAGGAGCGCGAAGCGTTGCGTCAGAGTGAAGAGGCAGCGAAGCAAACGGCTGCGGATGAGACTGAGCGTCGTGCCAAGGCAGAGGAAGCGCAGAGGGCAGCCGAAGAATCTCGAATTAAGGCCGAGGCTCAAGAAGCCAGGGCCGAGCAGGAACGACTCAAGGCTGAGTTGGCAGCCGAGCGTGCGGCGGCCGGAAAGGTAGCAGCGGATGCTGCGCGGGAGGATGCCGAGGCCGTGGCCAAACGTGCAGAAGCGGAGAAAAAGGCTTTGCGCGAACGCCTCTTGAAGCAGTTCAATCAGGCCCTCCCAACGACAGATACACCACGTGGACTGGTAGTGAACATGGGAGATGTGCTTTTCGATACCGGTAAGTACGAACTCCGGCCTGTGGCGAGGGAGAAGCTGGCACGGTTAGCTGGAATCTGCCTGGCATACCCTGGACTGGAACTGGCCGCTGAGGGCTATACGGACAGTACTGGTTCACTGGAATTCAATCAAAAGCTGTCACAGCAGCGAGCGGATGCGGTGCGGTTCTATTTGGTGGAGCAAGGGCTTCCCGAATCAGCGCTCACCTCGCGTGGGCTGGGGATAGAGAGGCCTATCGCACCAAACGATACCGCGGCGGGGCGCCAGAAGAATCGGCGAGTGGAACTCATCGTCTCAGGAGAAGTGATCGGTACAAGTGTCGGCAACGTGTCCGCCGGAAACTGACCTGAAGGGCGCGTTGCGCAAATGGCAACGCGCCCAATGTCGAAGTTCGAAGCTCGAATTAGTTCACGCAAAGGCCGCTAAGCTCGGTGAGGGTTTAAAGAACACGAGACAAGCCCGTTCCGAGACAACCGAACTTCCCTTTGCGTTCTTTGCGTGAAACCCCTTGGCGCCTCAACCTATAAGATACTCCCTGCCGGAGGGATGAATGATGGAAGATGAAAGGATGAATGCCTCAGGATCGAACGACCGGACCCGGCCACTTGGCCGCACCGGGATAATGGTTACACCGATAGGTCTTGGGGCCTGGCAGTTTTCTGAGGGGAAAGGCGGCGCCCGAGGCAGTTGGAAATCGTTGACTCCTGAAGGCACCGACGAGATCGTCAAGACAGCTCTTGACGGAGGAATCAACTGGTTCGATACAGCGGAACTCTATGGATTCGGGCGTTCGGAACGAGGATTGAGCCGTGCTCTTCAGAGGGCTGGAAAAGCGAACGGCGATGTTGTGATTGCCACGAAGTGGAATCCGATCTTGCGAACGGCCCGTTCCATCACCAACACAGTCGAGAAGCGATTGGACTGCCTGAAGCCCTTCAGTATCGATTTGCACCAGGTCCACTTTCCAGCTTCGTTTTCTTCAATTAAGAGTGAAATGCTGGCGATGGCTGACCTGATCGAATCGGGGAAGATCCGGTCTGCGGGCGTCAGTAACTTTTCGGCCGAACAGATGCGTCGTGCCCACAAGACGTTAGTCTCTCGCGGTTGTGTCCTCGCTTCGAATCAGGTCAAGTACAGCATCCTTGATCGTCGCATTGAGAAAAATGGGATTCTTGACACCGCTCGAGAGCTTGGCATCACAATCATTGCCTACTCTCCGCTGGAGATGGGTCTGCTTTCCGGGAAGTTTCACGAAGATCCTTCGGTGTTACAAAGTCGTCCGATTGCACGCCGAATGCGCCTGCGCAGGATCGTCGAAAAAAGTCGCCCGCTGATCACCACTCTCGAGGAAATCGCCCAGGCCCACGACGTATCGGTTTCTCAGGTGGCCCTCAACTGGCTGGTGAACTTTCATGGGGAGGCCGTAGTAACGATTCCAGGGGCAACCAAAGCGCGCCATGCCCGAGAAAGTGCAGGGGCAATGAGCTTCGCGCTTTCGAAAGATGAAAAGGAGAGAATCGATGAAATGTCCCGAGAGTTTTGTTGAACCTGGACCCTTGGCGAACTTGGCGGGCTTTGCGTGAAACCAATTTGTCTCACGCCAAGGTACAGAGAACACAAAGGAGCGATGAACGTTTGGCCATAAGCGCTTCTGCCTTGCTCCAGACCCCACGGCCTGATCCCGCCATCCCCAAATCAATCCAGCTCCCGCAAGTAGATGTTCCGGTATTTCACCGGATCATTGTGTCCAGCCAGGCCGAAGTAGCCGGAGGTACGGTCCTTTCCCGGATGGGGACGGTCATCCAAGAAATCGGCTACCTGGCTCAAGTCGGCGTCCAGGATCAGCGTCCCATTTAACTCAACCTTGATCGTTGGCCCTCTAACGGTGACTTCCTGATAGTTCCAGTCTCCGACGGGTCGTAAGAACCCCCTGTGGGCAGCCACCATTCCATAGGCTGAGCCATGGAATTGGCGGTCATCAATCTTCCCTACATACTTCTCGGAGGTGTTGTCGATGACTTGTAGTTCACACATTCCGCCGTAGGCTGCATTCCCCTCGCCCGGATACCGAATCGCCAGTCCGTTGTTTCCCCCGGGAGGAAGCTGGAACTCGAAACGGACCTGGAAATCAGTCAACTCCTCAGGAAAGTAAATCGTGCCCCCTTTTCCAGGACGACACATCACGGCTCCGTCCTGAATCACATAGTCATCGACAGGGCCACGCCAGCCGTCAAGGTTCTTGCCGTTAAAGATCCTCTCAAACCCGGCTCTGCTCTTTGAGGCCAGGAGGTCGGCAGCTTCATGTGAACCTATTTCACGAAGGTAGATGTTGCGCCACCGGATTTCGCCGCCATGAGTCTGAAGCTGAATATGTCCTTTGGGCCGGAGCGGTTTTGAGCGATCCCAGAAGTTGGCCATCCGAGCGTGGTCAACCACGAGCTTTTCGTTCAGGTAGACGGTCGTGCGCTCTCCCACTTGGATGATTCTAAAGTGGTTCCACTCGCCAAAAGGCTTATCCACAAGAACGAGAGGATCCTTCCCGGCTGAACCTTTGCTGTTGTTCCAAAGGCCACCGGATCCCTTGTCGGCTCCGGATTTCCACTTTCCGCCTTCCTCGGTGTAGTCCCAAATCTGTACCTGGGGTGTCGTGCGCAAGTAGATTCCGGAGTCTGCCTTAGGAACTGTGCTGTAGTCCAGCAGAAGCTCAATGTCTCCATACTCTCCGTCCGTCGTCAGGAATGGGCCCTTTCCATCATTCACCAATTCTCCATTCTCGACCTGCCAGTGTTTGAGGGTTTCCGGCTTGCTGGCTTCCCGCTTCGCCTGGCGCTCTGCCAGAGTCATGGCATCCAACTTGTACGGGTCGGACATTTCCAGCCCGTGCCACCCTGTCAGATCCTCTCCATTGAATAAAGCGGTAAAACCCTCGGGCGGCTCCGGATTTCCGGCCAAGCCCAGCAAACTAACGAACACTGCGATGGTAAGTCCGATGAAAGTTTTGAAAGTCTCTTTTCTCCCTGGCATAGTGTTCATCCTCTCATTGTCGAAGGCAACGTCCACGGTCTTCTGAAAGTCCGTCCCAACAATCGGTTTGCATCCGGACTGCCCACGATTCTCTCGGTCTCGTTGTCCCAATAGATCCGATCCCCGACCCGATATGCGATGTTGGCGAGGTGGCCCACCTTGGTGACTCGATGCCCGTACTCAATTCTGCAGGTGGTCTCCAGGTTTCGCGTTTTCACGCCATCCAGAAACTCCCTGAGGTGGCCCGGGGAATTCGGTATAGAGGGCTCGGGGCGTGGAAAATCTTCCACGACCTTGCCTTTAACCCGCACTTCGTGTTTGCCGTAATTTGTGACCAAGGTTGCTTCGGTTCCCTCGAAAACACAGCCGATACCACCCATGTGTTCAAGGCCGGGGGGAGGGTCCGGATGGAAGGTGAAGACAAAGTTCAGGTTCGGGTACTCCAGGACAGCTTCCAGCGTATCGGGTGTTTCAGTAGCATCAT
>JAUWTT010000504.1 GCA_030614585.1 Acidobacteriota bacterium | reverse complement strand
TCTCTCGAACTTCCTGACGATTTCGAAACAGTCCGTGAGCGAACACGATCGGTGGTTTTGAATCTTCCCCTGCCAGGTACCACGCGGAAAGAGCGAGGCCGTCACGGCTCGGGAATGAAATGGTTGTAAAATGGCGTCCGAGCTCCATGGGCGTCTCCGTAAGTGTCATATCCATCGGACGGGTAGAAGCGCCGGCGATGAAGTATGAAGTCACCAGTGGCAAGACGAAGAACAGTAACAGTGGAAGCGCTGCCGCGTAGATGCCTAGAGCGACTTTAGCTGTCCGGCGACCATGTCCCCTGAATCTGAAAATTTGCAACAGAAGCCAAACCACACCCGCCAGCAGAGCCGTCACCAGGGCCAGAAGGCCCGCCATTACAAGAATTGCCATAAGGGAAAAACCTGTTTTCCCAGTATACAACAGCGTTTGCTTCGACCTGTTTGCCTGGAATTGAGTGCCGCAAAGCTAGGAGCCTGTGCGGCCGTTTCCATTCTGCCGGGCAGACTCCTAATGAGGTAGAATCATTGCAACTAATTAACCCGGATTTCTGGAAATGTCGCGGGCAGACCCATGATGAGGTTCGATGCCGGCGATTCTGAAAAGGGGGCGAGTCTTGGAACGACCCTGGCATCAGTTTTACGACGAACGCGTGCCGGAAACATTCAGGTACCCGGACATCAATCTTTATCAGCTTCTGCAGATGGCAGTTGAGGAGAATCCCCGAGGCAGAGCCACAATCTTCTTTGGTGCCAAGCTAAGCTATGCTCAGCTCGCTCGGCAGGTGAACAGGTTTTCAGACGGGTTGGCCTCGCATGGAGTCGCGAAGGGTGATCGAGTCGCCTTGCTGCTTCCGAATCTGCCCGGTTATCCGATCGCTCACTTCGGCGTGCTCCGGATAGGCGGAGTTCTGGTGCCGACAAATCCTCTTTACGTGGAGCGGGAGCTGGAACACCAGTTGAACGATTCAGGTGCCGAAACCGTGATTACTCTCGATCTTCTATACTCGAAGCTTCAGAAGGTCCGCAGCCGGACTCGGGTGAAGCGTGTCATTGTCATGAGAGTCGCGGATTTCCTGCCGCGGCTGCTAGCCGTACTGTATGGCATTAAACACAAGTGCCCGGTACAGACCGATGTGGCTGAGGAAGTGTTTCTGTACTCCGATTTCATGAAAAAGAAGTATCCTCGCCATCCAGGAACTCATGTGAGTCCCGACGACATCGCACTTCTAGTCTATACCGGTGGCACTACGGGTGTATCGAAAGGAGCCGTGCTGACTCACCGAAACGTCGTGACCAACGTATACCAGGCCCGAAACTGGCTCTGGAGCATGAAAGACAAAGAGGAGTGCCTGCTGTGTGTTCTCCCGTTCTTTCACTCTTATGGCATGACAACAGGACTGCATCTTGCCGTTCTTTCGCAGTCGGCCATGTTGCTTCTGCCCCGATTTGAGCTCGCAGACGTGGCTAAGCAAATCAAGAAGCAGAAGCCGACCATGCTGTGTGCCGTGCCATCCATGTACAACGCCATTAACCGCTATCCAAAACTCACGCCTCCTGACGTTTCATCCATTAAGCTCTGCATAAGCGGTGGCGCTCCTTTACCCGCCGAAATCCAGAAGGTTTTCGAAGAGAGGACTGGCGGAAAACTGGTAGAAGGTTACGGCCTGACCGAAACTTCGCCTTTAGCTCTGGTGAATCCGACACACGGTCACCGGAAGATCGGGACTATTGGCGTTCCGGTCTCCGATACCGCTGCGGCTATCGTTTCAGAATCGGAAAGCCGAGAACCTCTCCCCCCCGGTGAAGTAGGTGAACTGGCGATCAAAGGACCGCAGGTCATGAGGGAGTACTGGAACCGCCCCGAGGAGACTGCGGCAGTTCTGAGGGATAACTGGCTCTTTACCGGCGACATGGCGGTTGCCGATGAGGAAGGGTTTATCCGGATTGTTGAAAGAAAGAAAGACGTGATCATTAGTGCCGGAATGAATGTCTACCCAAGAGAAGTCGAAGAGGTTTTGCACCAGCACCCAAAGATTGTTGAGGCCGCCGTCATAGGAGTGCCAAGCAAGGTTAGGGAAGAGGTTGTCAAGGCTTATATCGTCGTGGAAGAGGGTGAGGAACTCTCGAAATCTGATGTTGTGAGCTTCTGTCGTGACAAACTCTCCAAGTTCAAGATCCCAAGGCAGATCGAAATTGTCGATGAACTGCCAAAGAGTGCCATGGGGAAGATACTTAGAAGAGTCCTAAGGGAGCAAAACAGGAAAGAATAAAGTTCATTAGTAACATTAGAAAGTATAGGCTAACTATCTGTAGAAGAGTATAATTAACATTGGTTTCGAACGTTCAGAAAGGAACTCTCCTTGATTGATAGAGACAACTGCCTACAGTTTCTTCAGAGGCTGATTCAGACGCCAAGCCTTCCAGGGGAAGAGGCGGAGATTGCCGGGTTAGTGCTGAAGGAAATGCAGGCACTCGGGTACGATGAGGCGTATACGGATTCAGCCGGTAATGTGATCGGGGTCTATCGAGGCCAGGGGACCAGCCCCAGTATCATGTTGAACAGCCATCTCGATCATGTGGACGTCGGTGACGCGAGTCGCTGGAAACACCCCCCTTTTGGCGGTGAAATCCATGACGGAAAGGTCTGGGGACGAGGCGCGGTCGACATAAAAGGCCCTCTCGCCGCTCAAGTCTATGGGGTCGCAAGCTTGATCGCCGAACAGACGAGGCCCTCAGGAGACGTGTACGTAACCGCTGTAGTCCAGGAAGAAGTGGGAGGGGTGGGTGCTTGCCTGCTCTCATCTTCTTCTGATCCTGGTCTGGTTGTGATAGGAGAACCGAGCGGGAACCGAGTTATGCGGGGGCATCGAGGACGGACCGAACTGGTGGTGCGTGCTCTTGGAAGAAGCGCCCACGCCAGTGCTCCGGAACGAGGTCTCAATCCTTTGCCGACGGTGGCTAGATTCATTCTGGGGCTTCAGGAATTGGATATGGCAAGGGATCCGGACCTGGGCGGAAGTACTGTAGCTCCAACGCTGATCAGTGTCGATCAGATTAGTCCAAACGTTATTCCGTCCGAGGTAGTGCTCATATGTGACTGGAGAAATGTGCCGGGGGAAGGTGCGCAGACGATTGGCACCATTCTTAGCGAGCTTGGCAGAGCATGTGCTGACGAGGGTGTGAGTGTTGAGGTGTCTGTCCCAAAGACTGAGCGTAAGACCTACACGGGATACAGCATGGCCGTCGCCAGTGCGCACCCGGCTTTCATTCTTCCGTCAACTCATCCGCTCGCTCAGGCCGCTGCTGAAATAGTGTGTTCGGTGACGGGAAGGGATGAGGCGCCTGGGGTCTGGGGATTTGCGACCGACGGAGGCCATTTCGCCGAGGCGGGTTGGACTGTGATCGGGTTTGGTCCGGGCAATGAGGCTCTTGCTCACACCGTGATTGAGTCAATCGGGATCGACGAGCTCACTGAGGCTGCAGAGGTATATCGTGCGTTCGCATTGAAACTCGGGGAAGACGTCAAGAATCGAGCAAGGACCTAGCTTGAGATTTGTTTCGAATTTCGCGCTTCGAACTTTGAATTTGGGTGTCGTGCCCATTTGGGCAACGCGCCCTGCAGACTGGAGGTTCGGATGAAGCTTTATAAGACACAGCAAGGCCTTGTCATCGAAGAAGATGGAGACTATTTCCGCCTCAGCTTCTCCGACTGGGATACACTCGTGAACCTGGATCGTCTTTTCGACGAGTTAACCCAACTTCACAAAGATTCGACGGCGAAGTTCGAGCGGAAAGACTTCGAGATGATGGA
>JAUWTT010000327.1 GCA_030614585.1 Acidobacteriota bacterium | reverse complement strand
GCCCCAACCCGAGGTAGCTGGAAACAAGTAGATCCTTGGACTTATTTAGGAGAATCTCCTTGCTCAGAGCAACAACCTGCTTCCAATCCACCGATCCTCCGGAGACGTTCTCCAGCTTCTGCACTTCAGCCTGCAGAAGCTCGAAATCTGGATCATATCGGACTGACTCGCCGGCGGGCGCCTCGGAACTCACCGGTGTGGTACCAATTGTTTTCCACTCTGATCGTTCGTTGTTCACCAGTTTCCTAACTGCCGCGGCTATTAATCGAGTTGGGGGCTATCACTCGATTTTGAGTGTCAGCAAGCGTTTTCCTCCACCGAAGATGATTTTTGAACGAGGGCGTTTGAGTTCATAGACTTTTCCGTCGTTTTCCCGTCCCACCCTTACATCTCCACAGTAATAGTTCTTTTCATCCTTGGTGACGCAGATCGTGAAAGAACCCGGGTTGACCGGATTCGGGAATCGAAAAACACCCTCCGCTGTCCGCGTCCTCATGATCTCTCGGTCCGCCTCGTATTTACTGTCTCCGGAAGCTTCCAAAAGCAGCACGGTCCTTCCGTCCAGAGCTTTCTTCTTCTCGCGGACAATGCCTCCTAAGATGAGGCTTCTCTTCCGCTGCTGCACTGTTCCAACCGGCGTTGTCCTGTCGACGATCGTCAGGACGTGCTGAATGGGTTGTTTGAGCAACGGTTCGATCGACACACGCGATTCCGCATCGAAGCTCACGAGAAGACTATTCGTGATGCGCAGTGCAGCTTCAGCCTCTCTTCCAATCTCACTGATCTGGGCGGCCGGCCGATTGGCATCCAAGTAAGACCGGATCACAACCTGCAGTGCGCTCACGGCTTTGAGGTATTGCATCAGAGCGGGTTCCTGATCCTCTCCTGCTCTTACGAAGTTGTGAATGGACTGGAAATCTTCAGCTACTTCTCTCTGGCCCGCTGATCCTCTGCTGAGTGCGTTCTGGAGGTCATCGGTATCCTCCAGGTCATTCGCTCCCAGGTTCTCCCAAGTGTTAACTGAGGTCGTCTCCAGCAAAGCTGAAAGGGGGGATTCACGGGTATCACTAAGCAGGGCTAGTTTCTCAGACGCATCCCGAAAGTTGCTGAAAGGAACGACTCCGATTCCTCCAAGAAAGCTCCACCAATTCTGACGGTAGTCACGGAAATAGTATGCTCTGAGCTTCTCGTCGATCTTGGGCTGGCCCGGTTCGGCTGCTGATATGCCGAGCACCCAGCTCCTCTCTGCCTCATAATCGGATTTCATATCGGCGATCCTGTCCTTGACCAGCGTTTCCCAACCGACCTTCGTATATGTCCCCTCCACTTCCGATCCCGCGTCGAGAATCTCTGCTGTTTCTACTCCCGCGATTCCAGCGAGATTTAGGGAGTTGAGTTTGTAGGATCCCTCTTCTTGGATGCTTCCGTAGTAGTAGGTGTCAGGATCAACAGTCAGTAGGAGCTCTCTCACGCGACTGGCGAGCTCTTCGTCTGCCAGGCTCCTTGTTAGTCGATAGTCCGAGTTCTCATGGTCTCCCAGCTGGTGCAAGTAAAACCTCAGCAGTTCGCCTGCTTCTGCCAGGTCTTCTTCCTGAACGCCCTGGGACCAGTACTCGCCAATTTGTTCGTTCAGAAATGCTGAGTCGGCTCTCGTTTCGTCCGTGACCATCAGAAACGTTTTGAGTAGGGTGTAGGCCTGAACGGGATCGAATTCCGGTCCGTTGGAAACAGGAACCCCCTCGTCAACCGGGGCCGGGGCCGGCGCCGCCGTCATTAGCCGCAGCTGCGTCTTCAGACCGTTATACGTGTGACCAAGATCGGTATCCCCATTTAGCAACTGATCCAGGAACAGTTGCCTGAGCCTCTCGAGATAGACTTGCCTGGCACCACCGAGGACGTCATCGCCGGCATACAGCCCCCAATGAAAGCTACGCCCGTTTGTCCTGCAGCTATCCACCTGTCCCCGACAGTCCATAGCTTCAAGGCTGCTTCTCAACTCACCCAGGGCCAGAAGATTCTTAGAGGACTTGCCATCCTCAATCGACATCCCCCTGGCGAGTTCGATTGAATCGAGTAAGCCACTGTTGTCTCTATATGCACCCCAAGCAAGCAACAGAAGAACCAGCGGCAGAACCACCCCCACAAAACCAGCAACTACCATTTGAATCAGGATGCGACGGCGTATGACCTGAGGAGACAGGCCTGCAAGATGGCGGTCGGGAAGGATGACTCTGCTTAACAGAGGATGAATAAAATAGCTCTTTACTCCCCGAGACTGATCCGGGTCTTCTGGTTTGGGCAAGCCTGTTTTTGAGTAGATTTGATCAGCAACCAAATTGAGGTGCGGTCCTCCTTGCATCGCACTAGTGAAATAGAATCCTCGGAAGAGGGGGCGTTCTCGAAACTGGCTGGGTTGAAAAAGGATTCCGACAAACTCAGACAGTCTTTCTTTCAACAACGATAGCTGTCTTGGAAAGGCGAAGATCTTCTCAAAGTTGCGCCCCGGTCTGCCTATCAGGAAGGCCGTGCGGTGCGAGACAAGCGACTGGCAAATCTGTTCAAGTTCCGCCTCAAATGCCTTTTCCGGGTGTGGTTCCTGATATTGATCCCGGCTGAAGGTAGCACCGAGTGGAGATTCTTCACGGCCATCCAAGTCACTGAAGAACTCCTGGAAGCCTTCAATGAGGTCGCATTTGTTGAACAGTAGATAGATCGGAAAGACCATTCCGAATTCAACTGTGGCCAAATCCAGAAAAGCACGAATCCGATCAGCCTCGGCTCTCAGTGCCTCGTCGTCCAAACCCAACAGACTGACGGTATCCATAACCAGCACAAGACCGTCTATCGGTTTCGCTTTCCTGTGCTTCTTGATCTGGTCCAGCGTGTCCCGCCACACCTGGATCGAATCCTCTCGTGCGAGATACTTTCCGGATGAGTCTATGAACAATGCCTCGTTGGCCACCCATAGATCACAGGTCGCGGTTGGAAGAATGTCTGACTGTCCAGCCGATCTTTTCGGATCGGTATAAGAGAAGGTAAAACCTGATTGCGCAATAATCGAAGATTTCCCCGAGCCCTGGGGACCGACGACTATGTACCAGGGCAGTTCGTAAACCGCATCTCGGCCCGCCTCCGCCAGTTTCGACTTCTTCAACCACTGGACTGTCCGAGCCAGGCGCCCGCCCAAGGAAATGGCCTCAGTCGACTCTGAGGACATTGGCCCAACACCCGATTGAGAACCCCTAAATTGGCGTGCCGATTGGGCAGAACGTCTCCTCCTGACCACAAATTGGAGAACGAGGAACGACACCCAGGCCACAAAGATCGCTGTGATAATGAGAATGATTGTATTCCTGGACAAGCCGTTATCCGGACCCAGAAACCAGACCGCCAGGATAGCAATCAGGGACAGAATGCCGGCAAGAACGAGTACGACTTTGAACCATGATAAGCGTTTCAACATGCGGCTGTCCCGTTCAGACCAGGGATTTGCAGAAACAACGCAGTCTCAAGGCTTTTCTGCAGTTCTCCTGCGTCGATTCCGATACTGATGAAGAATCCAAGATATACAAGGACGCATACAGCGATCACGGCCGCACACGCGTAGATAAGCCAATGAGGAAGTCTACTCGTCGTGGACGCCGGCCCGTCCATGACTTTCCAGTGCGGCGAAAGCTCCCCCAGTTCCTCGGATCGAGAGCGTGCGAGTTCATCCTGGAGAACTTGCACCAGAGCTTTCAGCTGCTCAGCACCTGTAATTCCGTATTTGCCCTTGAAACCAAGTATCAGACAGAGATGGTAGATTTCAAGGACCTCAATTGGTGTCTTCTCTTTCCCCCTTAGAGCGTCCAATTTCTCAAAGAAACCTTCACCCGCGAGGTAAGTCTCGAAGAACTGCAGCTGAAGTGGATAATCTGCCCACTGCTCTTTGCCTGGCCACTCTGATCTGAGAACGGTCTCGTCCACATATGCCGCAAGCGCAAACCGGGCGTCCGAAACTTCGTCTGGATCTGCTCGTAGGGTCCTCGCCTTTTGCTCAAACTCATCGAACAGTCTCAGCGCGCCCTGATGAAGGACTTCAAAATCGACCAGGTCTGCTCTGTCACGCAGGCCCAAAACAAAGAAGAAGATCTCACTAGAGAGTTCGGTCAGAGTTACGGCCCGTGCATCTTCTTCCATAAAGCCTCACCCAAAACGGGTCTATTCCTTGATCGACCAGAGTTCCAAAATCAAACTCGGAAACCGTTGTCCCGGTACCCGAATAGCAAGTGTTCTCGATTTGCAAATCTCTTCCCAGTGCTTACGGCTTTCTGAATCGCCGCGGCTTTCCAGACGAAAATACTGATGGCCCAGTTTCACACGCAGCGGTGCCGGGGGGGTGGGACTATGGCTAAGGGAAACCCCCGGGAGAGCTAGTCCGAGAAGTGAGCTGATCTGGTCGATGGAACTGATTTTGGCCTGTTTGGTCAGCTCTCGAATGAGCTGGTGTTCAGGTAAATCAGCCTTCGCCGCCAGGAAGATCTGAGAGCCAACCAGCACCTGATCAGATTCGATTTGGGCGGTGAACTTGGAATCGCTCTCTTTGGTAAGAGGAATCTCCACCGCACCTGTCGGTACTACCGCCCTAAGCAATTCCTGGATAGTCTTTTCCAGACCCAGGAAAGTGCTTGATAGATCGTTGTGATTATAGTTCGGTAAATCTTTTGGCTGTGCCGAGGGAGAAAACGTCGTCAGGGCGCCTGCCAGCTGCGCCAACGAGGTAAACAGCATTTCCGGATGGGCCTGAGGCACCCGATAATAATGATCAATGATCGGTATGAATGAATTGACCGTGTGGAGCAGCCAGAAGTTCCCAAGGTCAGAACTGCTGTATTCCACAAGTCCAGTCGTTCGCTGACTACGAGTCTCTGAGAGTGACGAGCTCTTGGCATGCAGAATTTCCAGCAACCGACGGATCGTGCTGGTGAGAAGCGCGGAGGATGAAATGTGAAGACACGGAGGAACATAAGTGTCATCGAGGGTGACTGAACCGCTGTTATCCTGCTTCAATCTGGCGACCTGGATATGGTCATAATTCTCAAGCGGCTCTTCGCCAAATAGAAGCTTGAGATTCCTTCTCGCGATAACCACCTCACGTTCGTTCGCGCCGGTGTTCTCATCGGCAATACTTATGGTTCCCTGACGGTAGCGTGTAGGCTGAGAGTCGTCGCCACCATCAACCGAGAGATTCGGAGAAGCCGTGTACTTTGACGGGAGTGCCAGGAAGACATCGACTGTCTGCACAGCCGGATCAAGAACTCCTTTGAAAACGCGTGCGGGTAGCGGCTCAT
>JAUWTT010000220.1 GCA_030614585.1 Acidobacteriota bacterium | reverse complement strand
GAGAGGCCCCAACAGTCAGAGGCTTATCCCTGGGCTAGACACCTGTCGTTCATCGGACTCCTTGAGGTTTCCATTCACGCTGATGCTGGCCTCGTACTGCCGGTATCCTTACCCCGGCAACGTTGGGTGCGCCGCCCGTAACGCCGGCATCCTTACCCCGGAATGTTGTGATGCGCCACGCTGTAACGCCGGCATCCTTGCCGGCATCGGGGCTTCCAGCCCCGGATTAACTGAACTTCCAGCTTTTTTTCACCAATCGTCCCCAGGATGGGAACGTGCCGGCTGGAAGCCGGCGTTACGGTCTCCGAGCCAACCACGCTTCAGAGCCGGCGTTACGGAAGGCGATCCAAAAACAGACCCAACAGGTCGAGTCCACAGTCACGCTTGCTGGTGTCCCTAAGGGACTCCTGACAAACAACCTGTTCGCCTGGTGACCTTGGTCTTCGTGGTTTGTTTTCTTACTCCGGTTCTGTCTCCATACAGATTGGGCTATCCTGAACAGGCGCGAGAATCTTCAAAGGGGTGGCAGTTATGGACAAGTCGAGAACAGAGAGAGTCTTTCAGTGGATTTTACTGGGAGCGTTACTGTCGATTACAGGCCTCAGCCTGGTTGAAAACGCCTGGGGCCAGGAAGACGCTGTCTCCTGGGAGCAATACCTTCGGGAAAGTGCAGTTTCAAGAGAGGTGATCGACACTTTTCTGGACCCTGAACAGTACTCCTGGGCACAATTTGACTCGGAACTGGGCTACATTCTCGGCCGCTACCTTCCCTTTGACGGGATAGACGGCAGCTTCACAATCTCCACTGCTCAGGCGAACGGCGCCCGAACGGCGCGCATGTACACCGATCGCCCCTGCCGGATCAATACCTATGGAAACAGTTTCACCCAATGCCATCAGGTCAGTGATGGTGAGACGTGGCAGGAGTATCTGGCTGCCCACTTGGGTGAACCGATCCGTAACTTCGGAATGGGTGGGTATGGAGTCTATCAGTCCTATCGGCGGATGCTTCGTGAGGAGAAAACAGAGCTTGAAGCTGAATATGTCATTCTGTACGTGTGGGGAGATGACCATCTTCGTAACCTGTGGCGATGCCGCCATGCCGCGATTTTCAAGTGGTGGGATCATGACGGAGGCCGGATGTTCCATAACAACTTCTGGCCCAACCTGGAAATCGATTTAGAGACCGGTCAACTGCTCGAGAAGGAGAACCTGCTACCTACGCCCGAATCTCTCTACCGGATGACGGATCCGGAGTTCATGTATCGGAGTCTCGAGAGTGATCTTGCTTTACAGATGCATGTCTTCTCGAAAGGGTTGATCAATGAGATTGACAGCGGTACCGTCTCCCAGCTTTCTCGTCACCTGGGTCTACCGCCTTTTGATCTGAAAAGCGCTCAAAACCCGAGGGAGGACGTAGGTAGGATCCTGGATCAATACGGATTCCTGGCCACGAAGTACGTCCTCGAGAAAGCGAAACACTTTGCTACAGCAAACGGGAAGAAGCTAATGATCATCCTTTTCGATCCCTCCAGGGCCATGAAAGAGTTGATTGAAAGCGGTAGCCGTCATGATCAGGAGATCGTCGACTTTCTGACTGAAAACCGGTACCTCTTCTTCGATATGAATGTGGTCCATGCCCGGGATTACAAAGACGTTGGAGGCTCTCTCGAGGACTACAGGAAGCGTTATTTCATCGGGCACTACAGTCCTCACGGAAACCACTTTTTTGCCTTTGCGATTAAGCGGCAAATCGTTGAGTGGCTTGATCCAAAACCGATAACCTATCAACCAAGCGACCAACGATGGATCGACTTTCGAGGCTATTTGCCCGAGTAGGACAAAAGAGCGTCCGCTTCATGGATATCTCGAATCAAAGGCATCGCTCAGGTTACAAGCCAGAGTACTTCCTTCATAATAGAACTTTGGATCATTAAATAAGGAGATCGAAAATATGCAGGGCAAGAAACAGATCGTCACAAGGCGCGACTTTCTCAAGGTTACAGGTTCTTCGGTGGCAGCCGTCGGGGCTGCCTCAAATCTTGAGGCATCGCTAATTCAGCAGGATCCCAAGAAAGCTCGGATCGCTACGGTGGGCACAGGATCAAGGGGTATCGGAATGTGGGGTGCTCCCGTAGTAAGGGACTACTCGGACCGTGTCCAGTTCGTGGGATTGTGTGACATCAATGGGAAGCGGGTGAAAGTAGCCCAGCGACTGCTTGGAAAGAGTATCTCCGACATGGATGGGCACTTAAGATCTGAAGAGAAAACCTCTCCGGCCCAAGGCAATAGTCAGCAAATACCAGTGTTCACCGATTTCGACGAGATGGTGAGCACGGTCAAGCCGGAGCGGATAATTGTCACAACCATGGACTCGACACATGCCCAATACGTCATTCGTGGGATGGAGCTTGGCTGCAACATCATCTGTGAAAAACCATTTGCTACAGACGAAGAGCAGTGCCAGGCAATAATCGACGCTCACAAGAAACATCAAAAGCAGGTTACCGTGACTTTCAATGCCCGCTACGGCTTAAGCGCAACAAAGGTTAAAGAACTGCTGAATGCCGGCGAAATTGGTGAACTTTATTCTGTTGACTATGCGGAATACCTAGATACTGATCACGGAACCAGCTATTTCAGGCGGTGGCACGGGATCAAGGAAAACTCGGGTACTCTCCTGTGTCACAAGGCATCGCACCATTTCGACCAGCTGAACTGGTGGATCGACAGTGACCCGGAAGAAGTCTCGGCGTTTGGTGAACTCAGAAGATACGGAAGGAAAGGTCCTTTCCGTCACGCCAACTGCCGACTTTGCACCCACAAGAAAGAGTGCCCTTTCTACTGGGACATCACCAAGCATGAGTACTTGATGGATCTTTACGTCTCCTGCGAAAGCGAAGATGGGTACTTCCGGGACGGCTGTGCCTACCGAAATGCCATCAACATCTATGACACGATGAGCGTTCAAGTTCGTTATGCCAATAAAGTTCTCGTAACCTACTCGCTAAACGTCGGGGTACCTCCCGAGGGCCAGATCATTGTCTTCAATGGAAGCAAAGGCAGGATCGAGTTACGTAACTATGCCCGCCAACCCTGGAAGCCTCCAGCTCGGGCGGAAATCAGGCTGATGCGTAACCTGGAGAACGATTCGACACTGATTCCAGTTGCCCGCAGGGAGGGCTCGCATGGTGGAAGCGACAAGCTTATTCGAGATCACGTGTTCATCCCGGACAGCCCAGACCCTCTCAAACGGAGAGCGAGCGTACGCGCTGGAATTATGAGCGCCATAATCGGAATCGCAGGCTATCGATCCATTGAAAGAAAAACACCTATCAAAATCAAAGACCTGGTGACCATTTAATTACTGGATGGATACAAACCACCAAGGCACCAAGGACACGAAGCAAATAGGTGGTTCTTGGTGTCCTTGGTGCCTTGGTGGTAAATCTTCGATAACCGATAACCGATCACCGATTACCGATGACCCAGTTCCCAACCCCTCAGTTTCTTTCGAGCTTAGAATTCAACCGGTTTCCAGTTGAGGATGCGGCGAGCATTGTCTCTGTACAATCCACTCAACACCTTCTCATCAAGCTGGAGGCCGTAGAGCCTCCACCAGAGTCGCCCCGGGATGAACTCATCGGCGGTCTCCAGTATCCGCCACCACCCTTCATACATATGCTGTTCTCTACCCATATCGGTTCCGAACAACACCCGGTCCCCGTAGCGGCCAAGAAAGGCTGCCGCAGTCCTGGGCTGACGACCGATCTCATAGTCTCGAGCCGAGATGTCCAGATACAGGTTAGGGTACTGATCCAAGGCCTGGGAAAGTGAGGGAAAATCGTGGCCCAGGTTGCTCAGATGGCAAGCGATGAAGGTAGTGCGTGGATGTTCAGTCAGCAATCTGTTCCGAACTTCCATCAGTTCGTCAAATGAAGGCACTTCTTTACCGTACAAATTGAATCCCTGGAAATCCGGAGTCCGCTCCCAGTTCGGGCCCAATGGTTCCCAGCAAGAGGGATGGTCTGCGATGTGGAGATTCACTGGTAACTCCAGTTCTGCACACTTCTCCCAGAATGGGTCGAGGCGCGAATCATCCGGATGTAGCCTTTTGTCCAGCGCCAGATGGTTTTCACTGTTTCCACCCAGTCCCCATCCTTTGTCCGACACTTCACCTACGCCGCGTGCACCACGTTCGTAGCACCGGACCAGTTCCTTTGTAGCCCGTTCGGCGTAGTCAGGATTCTCAATGTCGTCTACATCCACACCGCAGTACAGCTGAAATCGCTCTGGATATCGACTCAGATAGAGGTCAACCAATTGGTCAAACTCAGTACCGATCGCGCCAGTCAAAACGACCGTAACGTCAATACCTACCTGATCCATAGTCTTGACCCATTCGGTGAGTTCCTCAGGGGTCTTGGCATACACGTGGGTGTGGACATCGACTACATCAACACTTGCCTTCGGTACATGGGTCTCGGCAACCACCAGAGAACTGTCTGGAACATAGTCCTTAACGAGGACCTCATCCATCGGGCCAGACTTCACCCTCACCCCGTATTTCACAACCGATTCCTCTGTCTGAGGAACCTCCGACACTTCGGAAACTGGACTGCCGGAGCAGCCCACAAGCAGCAAGCAAAATAACAGCGACCATCTAGACATTTTAGTTATACCCCCAGGACGGCAGCATCCCGGTCGGAGAGCAGGCCTCCATCCGACCTGAGCTGGACCGTCCCATCTCTCTTCCAGGAACGCTCGCAACGAGGTTCGCTTCGAAGATCCAACACTTCAATAGACAGCTCAGAGCCCTCCTCAAGCTGTAATCGGCTAACGCCACACAAATCGGCGAGTTCCTCTCCAAACGGCCTCAGCCGCTCCATCAATCCCGATGGGACAGTGGCGAGAATTCCGGCGTCCAGCGGATTCCTGATCCCACCTTCAACCGCCTTGGCTTCCTCCAGCGCTTTCAATGCCTGCTGGCGAAATCCCATCACCTGCGCCCAACCGGGATCCTCCTTCCAGACAACAACCTCCGGCGAAGACCGCAAGTGTACAGATTCATCGGATTCCATATCAGTGCTTTTCAAAGCCAGCCATGCTTCCTCAGAAGTGTGCACAAGTATCGGGGCTATCACTCTGATTAAGTGATGCGCCACTTCATAGATAACGGTTTGAGTTCGTCTGCGCCTAACGCTGTCCGGGCTATCACAATAGAGACGGTCTTTGACAGCGGCCAGGTACACGGCACTCATTGAATCATTGCAGAAGTCGAATATGGCCTCGGAGACACGTTTGAACTGAAATTGCTCATACCCGGACCGGACGTCTCTAACTAGTTGAGAAAGCTTTCCCATCGCCCACGAGTCCACCGAAAAGCCGTCCGACTCACTTATCGAATACCAGTCCTGTTTTGGGCTGAAATCGTTCAAGTTTCCCAGCAGGAACCGAATCGTATTCCTGACTTTCCGATACTCGTCACTGGAAACCTTAAAGAGCTCCCAGTCAACCTTGACGTCATTCGTGTAGTTCAATGAGCTAACCCACCAGCGACAGATATCAGCTCCGTACTTCTTAAGTACGTCTTCCACATCAATGGCGTTACCCTGGGACTTGCTCATCTTATGGCCTTCAGCATCCACCATAAACCCGTGAGTCAGCACTGTCTTGAAGGGTGATTGTCCAGTGGCCCCGAGTCCCGGAAGCAAGGACAATTGGAACCATCCTCTATGCTGATCCGAACCCTCCAGATAGAGATCAGCCGGGAATCCAATACCCCGTTCTCGTAACACACTATTCCAGGAAGAACCTGACTCAAACCACACGTCGAAAATGTCTTCGCTTCTTGTCAGATCATGCACAGCGCTGAACCCGGCCTCTTTCAGCCAACCGGGTGCATCGGGATCGTTGTTCACGTCATAGGCCTGAAGAAGTTCTTCGGACGAAGCCTCAAACCAGAAGTTTGAGCCCCTTTTCCTGATGACATCTGCCACGGCACGGACCGACGCTCTGGTTAACAGAACATCCTCCGATGCATTCATGAAGGCTGGGATCGGCAGGCCCCACGCTCTCTGGCGGCTGATGCACCAGTCCGGGCGGGCCTCCAGCATACCTTCCAAACGGCTTCTTCCCCAGCCGGGAACAAATTCAATCTCCTGCCTTGCCGCTTGGAGCGCTCGGTTCCGCAGCGATCTTCTTTGGTTTCCAAACGGCTTGTCGACAGCAACAAACCACTGTTCAGTCGCCCGGAAAATCGTCGGTGTCTTACTTCTCCAGTCGTGAGGATAGCTGTGAACGTAGTCGTGGGCGTAAAACAGATGACCGCTCTCCTTGAGACGATCGACGATCGTTTTGTTAGCAGTCCAGACATCCATTCCCTTGAGCCAATCCGGGACTGTATCGTCAAAGGTTCCGTCTGCCTGAACCGGGCAGTAAATTGGCAGGTTCTCATGAATCCCGGTGAAGTAGTCTTCTGCTCCATGCCCGGGGGCTGTGTGGACCAACCCAGTACCATCATCCATGGTCACGTAATCTGCAGACACGACGACACCTTCTCTGGGCACAAATGGGTGCTGGTAGGCGATACCAGATTCCACCAGCTCCCGCCCGGAACAGCGGCCAACGAACTCCGGCTGCGCGCCTTCACGTAACGAAAAAACTCGTCCGGCCATGTCTTCTGCGACCACCGTGTACTGCGTCTCACCCTCATTCAGATAGCGAAACAGAGAGTAATCAGCTCCCGGAGCGACCGCTACGGCCAAGTT
>JAUWTT010000637.1 GCA_030614585.1 Acidobacteriota bacterium | reverse complement strand
GGCGGTCGATCTCAGGTTTTGTGATCTTCCCGGACTTTGGCAGCATTTCACATGTATGCCGCGGCTGTTGACGGAAGAGAGCTTCGAAGAAGGGTTTGGTTTCGACGGGTCAAGTATTCGTGGGTTTCAGGAAATTCAGGAAAGCGACATGCTCCTTTTCCCGGATCCCAATACAGCGTTTGAGGATCCGTTCACTCAGGTTCGGACGCTGAATCTCATTTGTAATGTTGGTGATCCGATCACCGGCGAGATGTACACCAGAGATCCTCGCTACATTGCACAGAAAGCTGAGAAGTATCTAACGGGTACTGGAATCGCTGACACCGTCTACTTCGGCCCGGAGCCTGAGTTCTTTGTCCTGGATGACGTCCGCTTCGATCAAAGTTACAACCACGGTTACTACTATATCGACTCGGTGGAAGGGTTTTGGAACAGCGGCCGTGAAGAGAATCCAAACCTTGGCCACAAGCCGAGGTACAAGGAAGGCTATTTTCCCGTTCCACCCATGGACACACTTCAGGACATGCGCACCGAGATGATGCTGATTCTGGAGCAAGTCGGTGTTTCCATTGAACTTCACCACCACGAAGTCGCAACTGGTGGACAATGCGAAATCGATATGCACTTTGACAAGTTGTCGTCGATGGCCGATAAGCTATTGAAATTCAAGTACATCATTAAGAATGTCGCTCGAAGGCATGGCAAAACGGCTACGCTGATGCCAAAGCCGGTTTTCATGGACAACGGATCAGGCATGCACTGTCACCAGAGTCTCTGGAAGGACGGGAAGAACCTTTTCTACCAGCCCGGAACCTACGCGGATCTGAGCCAGGCAGCTGTTTACTACATTGGTGGCCTCTTGAAGCACGCCAGCGCTGTTCTGGCGTTCGCCGCTCCGACAACCAATTCCTATCGCCGACTGGTTCCAGGTTATGAGGCTCCTATTAACCTGATCTACTCGATGCGGAACCGAAGTGCGTGTGTTCGGATTCCTGCATACTCACGTACTGAGCAGGCAAAGCGAATCGAGTTCCGGCCTCCGGATCCGTCCGCCAACGGGTATCTCGCGTTCGCTGCGATGCTGATGGCCGGCCTCGATGGAATCCAGAATAAGATTGCTCCGCCGGATCCGATGGACAAGGATCTTTACGATCTCGAGCCTGAAGACCTGGCGAAGGTCAAGTCGACTCCCGGCTCGCTGGAGGAGGCTCTCGACGCCCTCGAAGCCGATCATGATTTCCTCCTCAAAGGGGACGTTTTCACGAAAGACGTGATTGAAACCTGGGTGGAATACAAGCGGAAACAGGAAGTGGATGCGATACGACTGCGCCCGCACCCGTACGAATTCGCTCTTTACTACGATATTTAAGGGCCGATATCGCCACCTTTCTCTAGTGTGAACAAGGTGTGGTCGAGTCCTCGGATTCGACACTGAAAGGCCAACAACCCCTGGAGAGGGCAACTACCCTCCCCAGGGCCCGACTCTTCAGCTAACGTCGTAACGCTGGCATCCCTGCCGGCAAGCCGGCATCCTGCCGACGATTCAAATCTTCCCACTGCATCAACACCCCGGGGGGGCTGGAAGCCCCGCTGCCGGCAAGGATGCCGGCGCTACGAGAAAAATGCCAGCGTTACGGCTTCAACCGGAAATCACCCGGTTTAATGTAATCCCCAGACAAATCAGCTAAAATCTCGCTGGAATGAAGGTCCGTGATCTGTTTCTCTCTCCGGATATTGACCCGGTCGAAGCACGGACATTGCTTCGCACCCTCGGCTTCAAGAATCCTGAAAGGGCCGACCAGCATCTTCAAAACATTGTTGAGATAGTTCAATACCCTGAGCGCGTTGCAGACGTAGCGCCCATGCTTCTTGATGAGATGAGCAGTTCGGTAGACGCCGATGCGGCTCTGCGCCATCTGGAATCCTTTCTCGAGGTAGTGCCCAGCCCAGCGTCGCTGCTTTCCGATTTGCAGAACTCTCCGAAAGCCCTGGGAACCCTCGTCGGCCTGTTGGGGGCATCACCCTATCTTACCCAGACCCTCTGCAGAAACCCGGAGTATTTCTTTTGGCTCATCGAAGGGACCCGGCTGGAGACGGCGTGTGCAGCTGACTATTTTTGGTCGGAAGCGGAACGAGCTTTAAGGCCCTTCGACCAACCGGAACTCGCTCTCAACGCACTGCGGCGGATGCGACGCAGAGAGTTCTTGAGAATCGGAGCACAAGACATTCTCGGCTACTCCAGTCTGCGTGAGACGGTCGCTCAAGTCTCGTTGTTGGCCGAGACGTTGCTGCAAAAGACATTTGAGGTCTTGGCCCTGACACAGCTCCCCGCTCTCGAGGGGTTCACCGTGCTCGGCATGGGGAAACTGGGAGGTTCCGAACTTAATTTCAGTTCAGATGTTGACGTTAT
>JAUWTT010000155.1 GCA_030614585.1 Acidobacteriota bacterium | reverse complement strand
GCCTAGAGATTCTCAAGGGTGTGCCAAACTCTCGAAGTCTTATTCTTGCTTCAAATGAGCAAAGAAACATCCGAGAAAAGACACCATTTGCCCAGCTTGAATCTAAGGGGACAGTGCTGAAAGTGGGCTTCTCGGCAACACTTCCCTGGCGAAGCCCCAAGCCTCAATCACCCGTCACCAAATATCCCCACGACTCGGGTGTCCCTTCTATTTATTCCGTCCGAGTTTGTGAGTGCACCCCTTGGATTCTGCTTGTCGAGGGCCACCTCAGTCCGTAGTATAAAGTTCAGGTTACTCATCCAACCGCAAGGTAGGAGGGAACGTGAAAGGTGCCTTTCGCATAGGGGACTGGCTGGTTCGACCTGACCTGAACCGAATCGAACGGGAGGGCGAGGAGAAGTCCATTGTACCCAAAGTAATGGATGTCCTTGTCTACCTGGCAGATCACGCCAAAGAAGTCCTCCCCAAAGAACGCATCATACAGGCCGTCTGGTCGGATACTTTCGTCACCGACGACGTCCTCAAACAGGCCATCTTTGAACTGCGAAAAGCCTTCAAAGACGATGCCCGTAAGCCCACCTACATCGAAACAATTCCCCGCCGAGGTTATCACCTCATCGCAGCGGTCGTGGAAGAGGCGCATGTTGCCGAAACTCGTTATCGAGTGTTGGAGGAGATCGGCCACGGGGCCATGGGAAAGGTGTTCCTGGCCGAGGACCAGCTGTTGAAGCGCAAAGTAGCGTTGAAGTTTCTGGTGGAAGAGCTGGCCGAGAACGAGAAGGCGAGGAAACTCTTCTTACGGGAGGCAAGAGCTGCAGCAGCACTCGACCATCCCTATATTTGCAGTGTCCATGACACAGGTGAACTCGAAGGCCGAACCTTCATCGCTATGGAGTACTTGGAGGGTCAAACACTGAAGGAACGGATGCGAGAGGGTCCGCTGCCTATCAAAGAAGCCCTGAAGATTGCCTCCGAGGTGGCAGAGGGCTCTGGAGTGCCAACTCCGTGAAGCTTCCCTGCCACAGGGGGAAACAATCTTTGGACGCAGTCAACTGGCGAGGCGTTACATAGCTCTGGGACGTTTCTCGGAGGCCAAAACCACCCTGGAAACCGCCATCTCCGAGGAAATGGAGAATACGACAATCCATTGGACTCTTTATGTAATAGCTTTTCTTGATGGGGACGAAGCGGCCATGAAACGCCATGCCGACTGGGTCGAAGCCCATCCCGATGACTTTGGAGGCATGGAGGATATACGGATCAGAGAGGCCTACATTTCTGGACGGCTTCAGGAGGCTCGGGGACTGTTGGAAGACTGGGTCTTCATTCTCCAGCAGCAGAATCGAGATGAGAACGCAGCGAATATGCTGGGCAGATATGCTTGGTGGGAGTCCATCGCCGGCTGCTATGAACAGGCGCAGGTTTACGCCCGAAACGCCCTCGAAATCGCACCCTCGGGGAGATTTCCAAGAGTCGGGGCGACTGTCGCGCTGGCAGCCACTGGAGCCACGAGGGAGGCTGAGAAGATTGTCGCGTCTATCTCCGAGGAGTTCCCACAATCAACCATATGGCTTGGCCGCGATCTGCCCACGATTCAAGCCAACATCGAGCTGTGGAAGGACGCCGATCCGAATGTCCCTCTCTTGCAGGAAGCCAAGGCGGAATACCAGAAGCTTGCTCAGATGGGGTTGCTTCGACCAGATGGAGAGAGGATTAGACTGAAAAATGCTTGATAAGAATAGATTTCGAGCCCAATGCGTATTTCGTGCATACACACTGCTAGATATATAGTAAGGTCACTTTGTTTATTGGCATGGTCACTAAGCCATTAGGAGATCCAGCATGAGGACGCCTTTTCTATGTTCAATCCCTCTTCTAGCTACAGCTTTCTTGATTACTTTCACGTCCTGCTCTGTCGGGAGCGAAGGTCCAATTGAACATCAGCTGCAGAAGGTTCTTGACCAGGGTATAAAGGAATACGACGCCAGAGGTGTTTCGGCAGCGATAATCTTCCCCGACCATGAGGTCTGGACAGGTACAAGTGGAGTATCTCATGAAACTGTTTCGATAAAACCGGGTATGCTTTTCGGTATTGGAAGCATTACGAAGAATCTTGTGGCCACACTAACCTTACAACTCGTTGAAGAAGGAGTGCTTTCGCTCGATGACCCCTTGTCGAAGTGGCTGCCGGCTCATCCTCACGTGGACAGTGCAGTTACCTTGCGTCAACTACTCAATCACACTAGCGGAATCTACATGTTCTGGAGCAATCAGAAAATCTGGGATGACCTGAAAAAGGACAGGAGCAAGATTTGGACCCCCGAGGAGGTATTGACCTACATTAAGGAACCCTATTTTGCACCCGGGGAGGGATGGCGCTATTCGAATACCAACTATCTACTTTTAGCAATGATCATCGAGGAAGCAACCGACTCGAAACTCTCCACTGAGTTCAAGCAACGGTTCTGGCGACCGTTGGGTATCACGAATGCATATCTTTCCATCCAGGAAGATATTCCTGATAATCAGGCTCATGTATTCGGGGACAACTTCAATAATGATGGATCATACCTCGACTTAACCTTCCTGCCGAGAGCATCTCACGACAGTATTATCTATGGTTCCGGCGGGCTTTTCACGACGGCCGAAGACTTGGCGAAGTGGTGTCACTCTCTCTTTGAAGGGAAGGTGCTGGAACAACAATCAATGGATCAAATGCTTCAATTCGTTGATATCGGCTTTGGTCTTAAGAAGAGGGGCTACGGCTTAGGAGTGGAACTATTCTTGAGACGGATGGGTTCTGGCGAAAAAGCCATAGGACATAGCGGCGGAGAGATTGGTTCATCAACATTTATGGTCCATTTACCTGAGCACCATTTGAGTGTCGTTGTCATGATGAACAGTTTCGATCACAAATGCTCAGCAGCCATCACCAGACGACTGATTGCAACTGTTCTCAGAGATTTGCGCGTCTTGGGAACGATTCCTTTTATCGACCCCTTTTTCTTATGGTGCGGCCTCATCTCAGCCGCTATATTCCTGATGGTGAATATTGGAATTCGCAAGCGGAAAAAGGCTGCGAAGAAACTGGAGTGATGGAGGGTTCTTCGGGGCATAACTAAAACCCCGCCTTATGAAAAACTTGCTGAGATCATTGGATTCAATCAAGAGTTTTACCGGTGCCGGATCGCCCACCCTTCCTTCGACGAGTACTGGGAGTCCATGAATCCGGCTTCCGATATATGCTCCCACCTTCCTCTAACGCCGAGCCCGCCATCCAAAATCATCAGCCAGAGGATGCACGACGCTCACTCCGTGGGTCAAGCCCACATCGATTCGATTTCTTCCAGGGAACGACCCTTCGTTTCCTTGATCATCGTCTGGATGAAAACAATCGCAATCCCGCAGATTCCGGCCAGGAGATAGAATGTTGCACCTCCAAGAGTCGCCATCGTGATAGGGAACAGCTGAGTGATCAGCACGTTTGAGAACCAGAGAACCATGATGGCTATCGACATCGCTCGCCCCCTCAGTTTGGTTGGATAGATTTCCGAAAGGTAAACGAAAATCACAACTCCCATGCTGAGTGCAAATGAAGCTGTGTAGAAGAGGATAAAGAAGAGTGTCCAGAGTGGCCCCAGCGTTGCTGATTGAAAGGATAGTCCTACTCCGGCCATGGCTATCCCCATGCCGGCCATCCCGACCAGCAGAAGGGGTTTTCTCCCAACCCTGTCGACCATGGCGATTCCAATGAAAGTAGCCAGTAGATTCACAACTCCGATGATCACTGATGCCATCAAAGCAGATGCTGCCGAGTCGAAACCTGACTCGATGAAAATGGTTGGTCCGTAGTAGATGACAACGTCAATCCCGGTCAGGTGTGCAAAGAAGGCCAACAGCACACCGACTATGAGAGGTTTCCTCAGTTCGGGCCTCAGTAGATCGCGAAACCGGCCGTGTTCCTCGTGAACGGTCTCTTGAATCTTATGGAGTTCATCTCGAGCATGCGCTTCGCCGCCAACTTTTAGGAGTACTGAGACAGCTTCCTCATCACGTTCTTGCTTCACGAGCCATCGAGGGCTCTCCGGAATCAGCAGAAGACTCGCCAGAAATACAGCGGCAGGAATGGCTTCAGCCGCGAACATCCACCGCCAGTTGTAACTACCAGTGTCCACCAGGAGCCAGTTGGATAAATAGGAAGTCAGGATCCCAATGACAATGGCCAGTTGATTCAGCGCGACAAGACGTCCTCGGATGTCAGCCGGTGAGATCTCGGCAATGTACAACGGCGAGAGCATTGAGGCAATTCCGACCCCGACTCCGCCAATAAACCGGGCAATCACGAGTTCAGTGAAAGACCTGGGTAAGGCTGACAGGACGGCTGAGACAAGAAACAGGAGGGCCGCCAGGATCAATATTCTCTTTCTTCCGTAACGGTCCGTTAAAGATCCCGCGATACTCGCTCCCACAATGCACGCAATCATCAAAATACTGACTGCAAAGCCTTCCTGGTGAGCATTGAGGCCAAAATGCTCCTTTACCGAGGGAATGGCTCCAGAAATCACTCCGGTATCGAAACCAAACAGCAGCCCTCCTACCGCTGCTGCGAGCGAGACTGCAAGTAGGTAAAGTAACCGTCTTTGCGGAGGATCTGAGATGTAGTGCATGAAGTTCCCCTGTCAAATGGTGATCCCGGGACAGTCCAGTTCACCGGATAAACGCAACATTAAGTATCACGGAGACGGTGTTACGCCAACCAGGAGGACTACAGAATCCTGCGGGGAAGCCGGGAATTCTACTGAATCTAGCCGGCTGTCTGCATGCCGGCAACGAAAGCCCCGTACTTCTGGAAATCCAGAGACCTATCGAAAGCTATCCCGAAGCGGTATCCCCTATCCCTTGTGTTTATTGCGTCCGAGCTGAAAACATTGAAGTTAGGCTCAACCGAGCTCATCATTCGCTCAGATGATCTTATCAACTGCCGGGAATCATCCATGGTTAGATGGGAGCGAGGTACCTTCCTCACGAACCTCCTGACTCGCTTCGCGAAAGAAAATGTCCGGTCTTCCAGGTCATACATCTTTGATTTGTCACCCATGTAGGCACACCTCTACTAACCTAAACGACGGTTTTGCCAAATCTACGAGAATTCGTGCTTCGGAATTCGGATTTAGTGCTTCCCGCTGAGCGCAGCGAAGCGGAGATTACTGTCGGAGCGAGAGCTAATGTTCATTTCGCGAGACAGATTAGCACTGCAGACGATCCACGATAGACCTGACAACGTGGTCCATTTTATCGCCCGTTACAATTTCAATCCCGACGAAGCACAGGTCACTTCTTTCCAGTTACATGCTCGACAACGTCCCAGTATTCCTTCTCGGGGCTAAAGTCGATGAATGTAGTGTCTTCATCTACCCAAATCGTATGTCCCGGTGGCAAACAAAAAATTGAGCCAGCCATTATGAGTTCCACGCTGTCATCCTGGTATTTGACATTCAGCTTCCCCTCGATCACATAACCCCAGTGGGGACATTGGCACATGTCATCAGGAAGTCCTTTTAACATGGGCGTAAAGTCGGCACCGGCTGGGAGCTGGACGTACGCAGCAGCCATCCCTTCCAAACCCTTGACAACCCTCCACTGGGTCCCAGGTGCTTCCATGACCAACGGCATTGAATTCGTTTCGTGTTTCATATCCTCTCTCCTTTATGGTTAAGGTGGTCCTTCTCAAGCATGGTATGCGAGGGCATCTCTATTCTCTCGTCTCCCGTTACTCAACCCTTGAAGGTTTCCACCGACTTCGTTTCAAAACTCCGGAACCCGCAACCGGGCAGGAGGCCCAACGCTCTTAAAGGACGCTTCGGAGTCCTCCGAGACTAGAAGGAATTCAAGGTCAAGAATGTTGAGGAATAGAGATAATACGCTATTATGGATCAATAATATCGACTTTAGTATTTTTGTCAATCAGAATCTGATTCCCACTTCGGCTCGACGGCGGGAAGGATTCGTCCGGATCATTGCCCCTCCCATCAGAACCGATGTGCAGCAGCGGGGTTTCCAAGGTAAGTAGAACTGGCGAAATGTCCTTCTATCTTGGCTGGAATGAGTTGGAGTTGGATTCCCGCAGGCACAACCCTTCAGCTATTGGAAAACCAACCCGTCCCCTACTTCCCCTACTTCCATCGACTGCTCCGAGACAGGGCTTTTGCCCTCTGGAGAGAGGTGACTTGTACCGACGGAAGAATGAGGGACCATTGCCGCAACTGTGGACAAAGCTGTTCCTCGTTCGTTAAATTGACAGTACCGTCCTAGGTGAGGAGGAGAAAATGTTGGAGAAGATGAGAGGGTTCAATCTTTTCGTGGGGATGCTCGGCCTAATCCTGGCGAACGCTTTCTGGCCGGCGATGAAAGGGATCACGGTTCTGGCGCAGGAAGAGGTAAGGACGATCCCTGAGCAGGTTCACCTTTACGTTCCATACAAGCATTACTCGCAGGAAGAGAACCAGGAGATCCTGGACCTGTACACGGGTCTTCGCGTAGCGGACGTCTCCGATGGGCTGGACCTGGTGGGCCTGGAAGATGTTGGACTCGTGGATCCCGAGATTCATGCTCTCTGGAAGGACACGGAGAATTTCACTCATCGGACCATCGGGATTGCCGTCACAGCGCGCTACATGCCGACAAACAAGCGGGTGGCCAAAATGGATCAGAAGACGGTCAACCGGTGGTACGGAACAATTACCATGGAGACCTTTCAGGACGAGTTGTTTCCGGGATCCGTGCTGGTCATTGACGCTATGGGAGACGGCGAGTCGCGAAGTATCGGTTCGAGCAATATTCTAAACTGGCAGCGGCGCGGCATGGTCGGTCTCGTGACCAGCGGAGGTCTGGGTGACACGGATGAAATCATCCACCACAAGGTTCCTGTCTGGCACAGGAGGTTGGCTCGCGGCATCCGGCCCGGACGCAACGAACTGGAATCGGTCAATAGGCCTGTGACAATCGGTGGAGTCCAGGTCCGGCCCGGTGACGTGGTTGTCGCCGATGGTGACGGCGTCGTTGTGGTACCCCGAGAGTGGGCCGTCGAGGTAGCCGAAGCTGCTTTGCCCTTCCTAGACAACGTCGGAAGGGAGCTCTGGAAGAAAAAAACCGGCCGTCCCGGTCCCTGGGAAGACAATTAGACAGTGATTTTCAGGTGACCACTAAGAATCAGCGGGCTTCGTTCTCGCTGGATCGAGTATTCCGAAGAATGGCCCCGAATATCTTCATAAGCTGGGCGCTTTCATCGAGAAGAAGGCTGCGCTCTGGCTCTAGACTTTTGTGCCCGGGATCGATCAATCGTAGCCAGTATCCAGTTTCTCTTGCTTCTTTGCGGCAGATTTTGGACACTTCCCCTCAGGCAGATTCTCACACGGAATTCGCCTCCTCAGGAGCACTTCTTCGCCCTGCTACCGGAAGAGCTCATCAACCAGCTTGGCTCGAGTCGTCCCGAAATGCTCCGCGACATCGGCAAGAACCGAAGAAAGTGTGCCCACTCTCAGGGAAGAGTGTTTGGGGATAGTGATGTGATGTTTCCCCTTCTCGGTAGTCGTCAGCCGAAAATGGCTACCTGTCTGGCGAGTGACGGCGTAACCAAACGACTTGAGCCGCTTCGCCAGGTCCTCTCCAGAGACGTTACGGGGAAGCCTCATACGGCAATCACTTCTTCGCGAACGAAGTGGAGTCGAATGACCTTGGGCAGCTCTTCCTCTTCAAAATGGCAACGAACTGCATCTCTCACTTGGGTTTCCAAGTCCTTGACATCGTCGCCTTCTGTGAATATCGAAGCGCCCAGGGCCCGAGCGGTGTAGCCTCCCTCCGGGGCTTCTTCGACAACAAAGATGATTTCGTGCATTCCTCAATTAGTTTACAACGAGAGAGCACAGCCCGTCTTAAAACAATAGACGTCCTGGTGAGGGAAATTGCGAATATGTTCCTGATGCTTGAGGTTCGATGCTTGGAATCTGGAGCCAAAGGCGACTCGCACGCCCGACAGGTCCACCTTCGGTGGGAAGCACGAAGCTCGAAGCACGAAATCCGAATCAGAGTCAGCGGGCTTCGTTCTCGCTGGATCGGGTGTTTCGGAGAATTGCCCCGAAGATCTTCATGAGCTGAGTGCTTTCATCCAGAAGAAGGCCGCGCTCTGACTCTAGCCCTTTGTGCCCGGGATCAATCAATCGAAGCCAGTATCCAGTTTGTTTTGCTTCGTTGCGGCAGACCTTGATCCTCATCCGAAGATCT
>JAUWTT010000451.1 GCA_030614585.1 Acidobacteriota bacterium | reverse complement strand
TTGGCAAATATAGGTTCGGGATGTTGTTCCGCTCTAGATCCAGAAATTCTCTAGTCAAGAACGGATGAGCCAATTCTGATGCGTTTTCCCAGGAAGATAGAACATCATTCAGATCACGATCTTTGTACTTACGTATGTTATGTACCATGACGGTTCCTTGGACTGCTTACAGTGAATACACTGACCAGCATAACATCCAGGGTTTCCGGATAAGACCCAATCAGAACCCCAGATGTGCCCTCAATAATTCGCCTTTTGGTAA
Organism: Acidobacteriota bacterium; assembly: GCA_030614585.1. GTDB lineage: Bacteria > Acidobacteriota > UBA6911 > RPQK01 > JAPXNP01 > JAUWTT01. Next base: position 3,909 of record JAUWTT010000451.1, on the reverse strand, counting down.
CGGGTTCGGCGGCGCAGGGAAGACAGGCGGGAAGGTCACCCTCCTACCGTGGGACAGGCATCCCTGCCTGTCATGACGGCCTGGAAGGCCATCCTCCTTGTCCCGGCGTAGCTCGAAGAGCGAAGCCGGACTCTTCCCCACGGTATTCGCAATGAACCACTGATTCCCCTGGTGTCCTTGGCGTCTTGGTGGTAAATCCCCCGGCATTTCGTGTAGATTGACAATTGATGAAGGTAACTCTTGGGCTGGAACGTCTGCTCTCCGAAAAAATCGTTCGGGTGTCGGGAAAGCGTGTGGGAGTGATAGCAAATCCCGCATCTGTCGACTCTGAACTGAACCATGCAGTCAGGCTGCTACTGGAGCACCCTGAGGTCAACCTGACTGCAATCCTTGGCCCCCAGCACGGGGTCAGAGGAGAAACCCAGGACAACATGATCGAATGGGAGGGCTTTGAGGATCCTCTGACAGGGGTACCCGCCTACTCCCTCTACGGAAAAACCCGCAAACCAACCCGTGACATGTTGGCCAACGTGGATACTCTAGTGTTAGATCTTCAGGACGTCGGAGCCCGCTACTACACCTTTATACACACTATGGCCCTGGCGATGGAGGCGTGCCGGGACAGTGAAAAGCACTTTCTGGTATTGGATCGCCCCAACCCGATTGGCGGTATTCAGTTGGAAGGTCCGGTCCTTGATCCCCGGTTTAAGTCTTTTGTGGGCCTCTACCCGATGGCCATTCGCCACGGGATGACCATCGGGGAGATTGCCCTTTACCTTAATCAGGAATTCAATCTCGAATGTGAACTGTCTGTGGTAGAGATGACTGGCTGGGATCGCAGTTCCTATTACGATGAACTGGATCTTCCCTGGGTCCCCCCCTCCCCCAACATTCCAAGGCTGGAAACAGCGCTGGTTTACCCCGGATTGTGCCTTCTGGAAGGCACGAATGTCTCCGAGGGACGGGGGACTACACTTCCTTTTGAAATGAGCGGCGCCCCCTGGGTCGATCCGGAGAAACTGGTTCGGCAACTTGCTGATCTCAACCTCCCGGGAGTGGCCTACCGCCCCCTTTTCTTTGAACCGACTTTCCACAAGTGGGCCGGCCATCTCCTTGGCGGAGTCCATCTTTATGTCACCGACCGAACGACTTACAGACCTTTCCTGACGGGGCTGGCGCTGGTGGACGCCTATCGGAAACAGGGAGGTGATCGGTTCGAGTGGAAGGATCCTCCATACGAATATGAATATGAGCTGTTACCGTTCGATATTCTCTGTGGAACCGACAGCATCCGAAAAGAACTTGAAGCAGGTTCCACTCTCGAGACTCTTGAAGCTTCCTGGCAATCAGAATTGCATGCGTTCGAGGAGGCACGAAGACCGTACCTCCTCTACTGATCCCTTGAATCCCGGTGCGAAAGGACGTCAATGAAAGACGAAACAGAAGTCAAGATCAGAATCAGCGAAGAGATGCTCAAAGGGTTGGAGGAGAAACTCTGTGAGATTGGGTTTCAGCCGCTCTCTGAGTCGACTTTCGAAGACAATTTACTCTTTGACTTTCCTGACCGGACTCTCGAGGATTCCGGCTGCGCTCTCCGTCTGAGAAACTATGGCGACAGCTATACACTCACCTACAAGGGGCCCAAGAAGAGAGACCCTCTCATGAAGGTTCGCCGGGAAATCGAGACCTCGGTTGGAAGCTTCGATTCGACCAGGAGCCTGCTTGAATCCATCGGACTGGAGGTCAACTTCCAATATGCGAAGTGGCGGCAGAAATACGAGTTGACCTGGAACGATGGCAACGTGGAAGTGTGTATCGATAAGACCCCGATTGGGGTCTTTGTCGAGATTGAGGGTGCAAGGGAGTCGATTAGCCAAATTGCTGACCGTCTGGGGTGGGACAGCAGTGATTTCATCACAGACAACTACGTCAATCTATACCGTGAGGCAGAGAAGAATGGCTCTTGAATTGCGGGGAATGTTACTGGCTGCCGGGTTGGGAACCCGATTAAGGCCGCTGACCTATTTCCTACCCAAACCCGCCATTCCTCTGCTGAATCGCCCACTGGCTCTCTATTCTCTGGATCTGTTTCGAGCCGCCGGAATCAAAGAGATGGCAGTTAATCTGCATCATATGCCTGACTCAGTGAAGAGCGTGCTCGCCGGCGAACCCGAATCGATTCTGTATTCGTACGAGAATCCAATCCTGGGGACTGCAGGTGCAATCGGTAAGATCCGCAACTTTTTCAGAGGCAGTACATTCATTGTCACGAACGGCAAGATCTACTGTGAAGAGGACCTCAGCAGGGTCGTCGAACACCATCGGAGTTCTGGTTCCGCTGTTACACTCGTCCTGGTCCCAGTATCTTCACGGAGCAGATTCAACCCGGTTCTGGTGGACAGCCAGGAGAACGTGGTCGGTTTCGCCAGATCACCAAGGAATAAGAACCCCGATTCCAACCCTGGCTCAGCTACGGGAAGCGAGATCCGGCCCTACGTTTTCACCGGAATCCATGTCATGGAAGAAGAGGTCCTTGATTTCATCCCCGATGGCCCTTGTGACACGGTCATGGACGTCTATCCGAAGTTGATGGAAAAAGGTTTTCCGGTGAGAGGGTTTATCAGCAACGCCTTCTGGCGCGAATTCAGCACACCTCTGAGGTACCTCAGAAACTCGATTGAACTCCTCGAGAGAAAAGGCCTGACCGAGTATTCTCTTTCCGAACTTCCTGCGAAGTGCCGGAACGTCGTTGCGGGAGAGAATGTTTCGGTCCACGAAAACGCGGAAATTGAGAGCGCAATTCTCTGGAATAGCGTTTCAATAGGCTCCGGCTGCTCTCTCCGAAACGTCATCGTAGTCGACGGAGTTCGACTCCCCGAAAACACATCAGTCGAAGATGCTATAGTGACTCGTTTCCAGGCTGATTTTCGAGATCAAGTTAAGGAATCAGCAGAGATGGTCGGCGACAACGTCATCTGGCCGTTGACGTCGGATTGATCTGGCAGAATTGAATGGCATCCTAACTTGGATGTCGGGATCCTGGGGGGGATTACTCGGCAAGCGGGCGGACTGTGAGGAGATCATGAGTCACGAGGAATTTCCACCAATACAACAGCGGCTGATGCGTTTCGTTCGGGAACGCTTCAAACCCGGCTACAACCACTACAACGTCAGCAAACTTGTGGGCGATGCTTCGTCACGCCAGTATTACCGGTACGTGACGGACGATGGCCAGTCCTATATTCTCGCGGCCTATCCAGAGCCTTTCGATGCCTCGAAGTTCCCATACAGCCAAATCTATGATCTTCTCCGGGAAATCGCGATCCCCGTTCCGGAGATTATTAAGATAGACAGCGAATTGGGGATCGTGCTTCAGGAGGACCTTGGAAACGAGCCGCTTCAGAAGACTCTGATCGACGCAGACGATCGGCAAAAGTTGCTTTTGCTTAAAGAGGCTATCGGACACATCCTGACGATCCAGGAAAAGGGGACGCAGGCTCTCAAACCTGAATATGAGGGCCATGGGCTGGCCTTTGACGAAGAGAAATTGAACTGGGAATTCAGGTTTTTTGCGAGGCACTACCTCGGGAGCTATCGTCGCCGGAATCTACCTCAACGGGACCTTCTGATGGCTGAGTTCGAGAAGATCTCCAGTCTTCTTGCCGCTTACCCGCGGCTCTTGTGCCACCGGGATTTCCACGTCCGGAACATGATGGTAAAAAAGGGGATTCTTTACGTGATCGACTTTCAGGATGCACGCTGGGGACCTCCTTCTTATGATTTGGCATCCTTGCTCAAAGACTCGCTGGAACTGGGGGTTGAGAGTGTAGAAGAGCTTGTCCAACACTACTGCCAGGAAGCCGAACGCCGAAGTTTCTTCGGACTGGCGGAGGCTCACTTCGCTCCAGA
>JAUWTT010000492.1 GCA_030614585.1 Acidobacteriota bacterium | reverse complement strand
GTCTTGTGAGCAGTGCGATAAGAAATGAGTTAGTGTCGCAAACGACAATCTCAGACTGAAATGCGCGGCCAGACAGCCATTAGCCCTGGTCAGTTATCATCTACTTATCGTGACTGAAGGAGAATTTCTTGGGAAGATCGATCTGGCTGATCTCGAACTTGCTGAGCAGGGTATTCCTCCCTTCCAGCGCGAGTTTAGGATCTTCCAGAAACTTGTCCCCGACTACGAAGGCCCCCTGCTAGGGGCCACTATTGATCCGGACTCCTACCCAGCTTTCGTAGGCCCAAACCTTCTTAAGCGGATTGGCGATTGGCTAGCCGCCCGCTATGGCGAGGCTGCTTATGTGCAGAATCTCTTTGGCCGTGTGCCCTGTCTTTTGAGGGGGCAAGTGTATCTGATCCGTATCCCGATTTGTTTCGGTCAAGTTAGGTTTTCTGCTGCCCAGATACTCGATAACTACGTCGAGGGACTTACGCCCAACTTCGCTCAATCACTTCGGCACGAAGAAGCAATCGCTATCGCGAGAACCTTTATCGCGGGTTATGGGCTAATCTATGAGGTCGAAGACATGAGAACCATCTGTCTTGAGAATAAGAAGTCCAAACTTGACGAGAGCGCTGGCCTGATTCTCATCAAAGCAATCGAGGATAGAGATCAGGCTGTCGATTGTCTCGCCAAACGTTTTCCAGATCTGGGAAATGCCGCATTCCACGCCCAGCAACATGGAGAGAAGATGTTGAAGGGCTTCTTAATCGCGAAGAATTTCGTCACCGAGGAGAAGCTGCGAAGGAAGCCGTTTGGACACGACCTGAGAAGGGTCTTCGACGAGTGCGTTAAGAACGAAGGTAGATTTGAAGAACTGGAGGCAGAAGTGACTTTGCTAACTCGAGTGGGTATGAGTGTCCGGTATACAGAGCCCCCGAACACGTTGAAGGAAGCATTTGATATCGTCTGGGCATCGCTGAGGCTAGGCGGAGCTTCAGCCTCGGCAATCACCGGATTACCCCGCCGCGGCATGTGAATGAACATATTCGGCTGATTCTGCCTTTTTATTCCCCCGTTTCTTCGTAGAAGGTCGTTAACCACATCCTTAAGTCACTCAGCCATCGAGTCTTCCCAAAATTGCTCGATCCAGCTGGAGGTAAGGGGCGCCGTTTTCGATTCTAGATTCACAAGCCCTGGGAGGCTAGGCTGCTGCTCATGGGGAAGCGGCAAGTGGCAGTCCTTCTAAGAGAGCTCCTTAACGCAGGTGGACAAGCTGGCTGCATCGGTTGCTTCGCCCGAAAAACCCTCCAAGATCAGCTAGCTGAAATGCCCATGAATACTGGCTCGATGCGAAGGGCAGAAGCTGTCCCTAAACCATGTGTTTCCTGGACAGGCAACCTCGGGAAGTCGTTCAGAAGCTGAAGGCAAGGAAGGTCGCGCTTCCGGGTATTTTGAACGAACTTCCTCTACTTCCTGCTGTACAGACCCATGAGTTCGGCCTTCGCCACAATGTGGCCTTCCATCGCCGCGACCAGCTGCTTCGACGTGGCCCCGGCGGGAAGCTCAAGCATGGCATCGAGGGCATACAGCTTGAAGAAGTAACGATGCGTCCCGCTCGGTGGGCAGGGTCCTCCGTAGCCCAACCTGCCCCAGCTGTTCTTTCCCTGTTTACTGCCGTCCGGCCGCTCAGCGTCTGGCGCGACCGCCTCGCGCAAGCCTGTTGTCGAAACGGGCAAGCTGTAAATTACCCAGTGGTCCCAAGTGCCGACCGGGGCGTCAGGATCGTCGCAGATCAGAGCGATACTCTCCGTCCCCGGAGGAGCGATGCTCCATTGCAGCAAGGGCGACACATCCGCTCCGTCACAGGTGTACTTACTCGGAATCCTTTCACCCGTCCGAAAGGCGAAACTCGTTAATTCAAATGTCATACCCTTTGCCCCCATCTCTTTTTGTCCACTGCCGACGCTTCCTTGAAGCGAGATAAGCAGGATGAGCAAACAGACACGAATTCCCATCGTTCAGATCTTATGCCCATCCAAAGCGGAAAGGCAACGAGCCCGCCAATCTGTGTTTTTCTGTCGGCGATGAAACGACCCTACTCACCAGCTTCCGGGAGCGGATTGTTGCTGTTCCAGATATTCCGGTGAATCTTCCACGCGCCGTCAGCCTGCCGCTGCATGATGTTCAGCCACTTGCCGTTGTCTTCCATGGGCTCGCCCTCTTCTTTGGGTGTGACGGTGAGCGTGTAGGTCCCCCGGGAATAGGCCCAGTCTCCAGCGATTTCCGTCTCTCCAACGAAAACTGAGACTTCGGCCGTGGCCTGCTCAAAACGAGCCCCAAACCAACCACGTATCCCGGCGGCACCCCCAGCGGAAGGCTCGTTGGGTGGCATTCTCACCGCATCAGCAGTGAACAGGCCCACCAGCCCATCGATATCAGCGGCATTATTCGCCCGGACAAAGTCGGCTCCGACCTGCTCGATAGCCGCGTTATCGGCTTCGGTGGTTGGCTGTTGAACGGCAGGTTCCGACGGAGCGCAGGCGCAAAGTGACAGCGTCAGTAAGACAAGACAAGGTAGGTATAGATGGCATCTCATTGGGTCACCTCCATCTGTATGGGTTTGCTACTCGGATGAGGCCAAGCATATCACCGGGCAATTGCCCTGAATACCCTTTGTGTTGTGGACGGGAAAGAACACAGGCGAACCCATGCCCTGAACTGGTCTCACTCTTGCCAAAAGACTCTCCATCCCCCTTTCAAGAGCGTATTTTCTGAGTAGTAATTCAACGATCTCACCGGGGTATGTGTCTTTGTATCCGTCAGAGAGAGAAATACGGTTCTTCAGTCTCAAAACCGCGTCTTGCCAGGGGTCTAACTGCTTTCAGGAAGGACACCAAATCGGTGGTAGCCTAGATCACTCCCACTCCCCCTCCATCGCCTCCACCCGGCGGCGATGATGGCTGCACTGGCAAGTTCATCCTGACTCTCCGGCCGATCAGGCCTTGACCTGACGAGACCACAAGGAAGGATTCACTGCGCCGCCCCGATGTCGGGTCGAAACGGACTCCGCCCAGGCGCCGTTCCCTAATCGGTGGCCGGCGGCGGGAATACAACGCTCGCTATTCTCAGCTTCTTTTTCAACCGAACCTGCAGGCAGTTGCCCTATCAGATCCTTTAGGAACACTTCCCGCCGCTTGAGGTTCTCCCGGAAATCCATCGAATCCGTATCTGCAATCTCCATCCGCAGTTCCGAGAGATAGTAAGTGAGGATCTCTTTCAAGTCCACGGCCTCGGTGTCGGTTAGCTCAAGCCAAACCATCCCAAAGCTCCTGTCGTGACTGTGTCCATACAGACAATCATTCCGAATCCTCTTTCTTGATCCTTATTATGATGTACCCAATCGGTCTGCCCGAAGACAATTCCCGAAATCGCTTAAACCGCAATCCCGGAGCAGCATCACAGCTGTGCCGGTGTCCAACGCTCTGAATAACACCTGTCCCGCCTTCGCCCAGTCTCTCCAGAATGCGGTAATGGGATACGGTTTGTCCGAACACGGTCCCCTCCGGGCTGATTGAAACCTTGGGATCCATGGTAGGACAAGGTAGAGGCGGAGGCAACGGGAATCCACGTCATACGACTGTAGGAAAGCGGTCGATTCTTGTACAAGGGGCCAGCCCGACAGCAACATCTATCGCACCGGGGCATCTAAGTAGATAGAGAGATGAAACGAGCAGAGCCACGACCCAGATCCAGACAAGCTGAAGAGAATCGGCCCGCAGAGAGGTTCACTTTGCGAAGAACCGAGAAGATCAGACTGTGTCCAAAGTGCGGGATGGAGATGTCTGAGGAGGCTCCTAGTTGGTGGGTCTGCTATTGTGGTTACACTGAAAATCGGCTGTGTGCCTAGTCTCGTCCCTTCGCCT
>JAUWTT010000433.1 GCA_030614585.1 Acidobacteriota bacterium | reverse complement strand
GTGAACCTTTCCTGAAGTGAATCCGTTGTACCAGACGGAGGAACAATAAAGTGAACGTAAAAAGAGTTTTGGTTGTAGCACTATCCTTTTTCTTGTTGATTGTAGTTGTCCAGGCACAGGCCACCCAATGGATCCATGTGAGGGTTGAGGAAGCGGGTGAGTCGGGAGAGTCGGTGAAAGTGAATGTTCCGGCTTCGCTGGTGAGCACGGTCCTACCCCTGATTCAAACTGACGAATTCAGCAACGGTAGCATCAAGCTTGACCAGGAAGAGTTCACGATCCCTCAACTCAGGGAAATCTGGAATGAGGTTAAGCGGCATGGGAACTACGAACTGGCGGCAATCAAGAACAAAGACATCAACCTTCGTGTTTCTATCGAAGGTGATCATCTCTACGTGACCTCGGCTGAGGGGTCAGAGACCCAGATCAACGCACAGATCCCGACACCAGTGGTCGATGCACTGTTTTCGGGTGAGGAAAATGAACTCGATATCAGAGCGGCGATGGATGTGTTGGTGGCTAGTGGTGCCGGCAACCTGGTTAGTGTGCGCGATGGTTCCACCACCATTCGGGTTTGGATTGACGAGAACAGTGCCGGCGAGTAGCCGCCTTATTCAGAGTGGATTCAGCTCATGATCATTAAACTGGGTGTAGGATTGTTAGCCGGTGTCCTTGGGCTCGTTTCCGCCGGAGTCATTGCTCTGTTCCAGGGAGGCATTGCCACGGTGTATGTTCAGACGAGCGATCTCACCTTGTTCATACCAGTACCGATGGCTGCGGCAGAACTGGCTCTACACTTCGCTCCCGAGGAGGAGATGCAGCAGGTTCGTGAGGACTTGGCTCCACACAAAGAGTTGGTTTTGGCGGCATTACAGGAGCTGGCAAATTGCCCGGATGCCGTTTTGGTGGAGGTCCGGAGTCAGGATGAGAATGTCCTGGTTGAGAAACAGGGCAGTGACCTGATTGTCGATGTTGACAGCCCGGGTGAGGCACAAGTTCACGTCGTGGTTCCCCTGCGTTCCGTCGAGAGAATCTTTGAGGCCCTGGTAGACTAACCGGGACGATTCGCAGATTTACCACCAAGGTCACCAAGGATCACGAAGGTTGGGAATCGGTGCTTGGGAATTGGGAGTTGTCCCACCCCCATCAGGTCTGGGCCGACGAGATGAGAACGGCTGCACCTGATGCAAAGAGGAGGTTGGGTCCCCACGCCGCCAGCAGTGGCGCGAGCAATCCGTTTGAGCCCAAAACGTCGAAAACCCCAAAAGCTCCCCAGTACACGATTCCAATGAAGGCTCCCGCCGCGATTCCGTAGAGCGCCCCTTTTTTGCCCATAGTGAGAGCAAACGGTAACCCGATCAGGGCCATAATCAGGCTCACAAAAGGGAACGACAGTTTCTTGTACAGCTCAGTCTTCAGGTATTCGACTTCAAATCCTCCCTGCTGCAGGTCGTCCACATGTTCCTGTAGTTCGAGGTACGTCATCTTGCTTGAGCTTCTAACGCCTTCGTCGAAATATGCGGGCGTCTCGGCAACTGAGAGGAGGTGTTCCTCAAACTCCTCGAAAGAACCTTTGGAGAAATCTCTCAACCATCCGTCCTCCAAAAGCCAGTTCTGGGTTTCACGGCTCCAGGTCGCGGTTCGCGCATAGAGCATTTCTGAGAGGGTGTCACCGTCTTCTTTCAATCGGTAGAGCGTCAACTCAACGAGCCGGTCCTGTCTGGAGTTGAAGTGGTTGTAGTTGTAGAGGCGATCCTCTTCACCAAAAATCCAATGACGACCAGGTTGGGAAGTCTGCGTTGGATTCCCTTTTATCATGTTTCTAAGGTTATCCTGGCGTTGATTTGCGTAAGGGAGCACGCGCTCCTGCATCACGAAGACGAATCCCGCGATTACCGCTGCGATAAGAAATACCGGCAAGGCTGCTTGGTAAATGCTCACGCCGCAGGACTTTAGAGCGACAATCTGATTGCTCTTTTCCAACGTTCCGAAGGTGATCAAGGTTCCGATAAGAACCGAAATGGGTACCAGAAGCATCACGAAATGAGGTTGCACAAGGACGAAGTACTCCAACACGCTCCGGTAAGGAGTTTTGTGTGCGAAGATGTCGTCGATGAGTTCGAAGAAGGTGAACAGTGTCACGAGCGACAGACAGATCAAAAGCGTAGCGCCAAAATAGGTAAAGAAGATACGGATGAGATAGATATCGATGACCCGGGTCAGTCGCAACCGGGCGTTGGTGGTTCTTCGCCGTAGTCTTCGAAGGTAGGTGCCGAGTCGGGCAAAAATCTTCCCAACTTTGTGAATCCATTGCCAGAGCAGGTCCCCCGTCATTCTGAGCCATCTGAATCCTGCCAGTTTCTCGAAGAACGTGGTTTCGCTGTCGGCTCTTCTCATCACGAGCAGGGCCAAAATGGTGGCATAGATGTTTGCACCCCAGACGCCCACAGAGATTGGTAACACTCCCCCATTGCTCAATGTGCTACCGGTGGCGAACAAAATGTAATAGGTGAAAGCCATAACAACACTGATAAAGAACCCGTAGCCCCGTCCAATTCTGGGGCTCCGGCTGCCCAGAGAAACCCCAAGAACGGCAAAGATGATTCCCGACAGAGGTAAGGCGATGCGGCGGTTCAACTCCACCTGGGAAGTGTGGCGCTGCTGAGGTTCACCCTCGCGAATATCGACCACAAGATCTTCTATTGTCTTATCGCGGGAGCGTTTGGCCTTGAGTGTGACAGGTTCGTCTGTGGGTAACTCGATCGGGATGTCCAAAGTCCCAAAGCGGCTGATCTGGATCTTTTCCGGAGTCTCACCTGGGGTTGTGTAAATGGTGCCGTCTTCAAAATGAAGCTGGAGTCGCTTCCCTTCAGAATCTCCCAGCAAACGTCCTTGCTTGGCAAGGATGATGCGCTTCTCATAGTCTACTGTTGTATCAGCAACAAAAATACCCTTCCAGATCGATTTCTCCGGGTCGATATCCTCCACGTAGAGGAGAATTCCGGCTAACTTTTCGTAGAAGATTCTTGGCTTTATTTGTGTTTCTGCCGGGGAAACTCTAATCAGGTGACGGAGTTGCCTCAGCTTCCAGTTGCCATTTGGCAAGAGGGAGAGCGTGAAAGCAGCTGTCAGAGCTGTCACGAGCAAACCCAGCTTGAGCGAAGGCCAGAGCATCTGCACGACACTTACGCCACCGGCCCGCATGGCGATAATCTCGCTGTCGGCCGCGAGGCGACTGAAGCCGACGAGCGTGCCGATAAGAAACGAAAAGGGAATTGTGAAGACAAGAATGCTGGGTACGAGGTAGAGGACGACCTGCAGGATTGCCGCAGGCTCTGCGTTCTTCTGAATCAGCAACTCAGCCAGACGACCGAATTCCCGAGTGAAAACGACAAAGCTCAGCACCACCAGAGCAATGATCGTCGGGCTTATCGTTTCCTGGTAGATGATCTGGTGAACACGCTTCATAGACCAATTCGTCTCTATCTACGATCCTAAGATCGCCAGTATAATACAGCCTGTTGACGACATCATATTGAGAGGAATGTCAAGCAGAGAGAGGTTTGCCGGCCTGGTAGACCGGATTGTTCGGTTTTAATAAGGTCGGGGTCTTCCTGCAACTGATCTAATGACGATTCAATTTGAGGACTTGGGAGTGTTGGCGTTTGACGTGGCTTTGGAAAGGCAGTCGCTGACTGTTCAGGGGATTGCTCAGGGCCTTCAGGAGGAAACTGTATACTTCCTTGAACATCCCGACGTGTTTACCCTTGGACGTCGGGGATCTGCCGCCAACCTCCTGACTGAGGAGGACTTTGACGGGGAGCCCCTGAACATAGTGCGTATCAACCGGGGCGGCGATATCACCTACCATGGGCCGGGCCAGCTCGTAGGCTATCCCCATCTGGATTTGAGGAGACGGGGGCGGGATCTTTACCGCTATCTTCGCGGTCTCGAGGAGTGCCTTATTCGGGCAGCCGACTCTTTTGGGGTTGAAGCCTTTCAGAGACATGGTCTGACAGGGGTGTGGACAGACAAAGGTAAGCTGGCGTCTATTGGGGTCGGTGTGCGGCAATGGATTACCATGCATGGTTTTGCCCTGAACGTGAGCACTGATCTGAGTTACTTTCGCTTGATCAACCCTTGCGGGATGCCCGAGTGCCCCGTGACCTCGCTCCAGGATTGCCTGGGTGTTCCGGTCGAGATGGAGCAGGTTAAAAAAGTCGTCGAGAGGGAATTCCGGAAACTTTTTGAGTGAATTGAAAAGTCGTTGGGCATTCAAGAACTAACCACTAAGGCACAAAATCACTAGGTTTTCTTTGTGCTCTAGTGCTTTCGTGGTTCGAATTACTCGGGCTATAGTTGTTGTCGTCCAGCCTATTTGCCGGCTATC
>JAUWTT010000616.1 GCA_030614585.1 Acidobacteriota bacterium | reverse complement strand
GTACGGCGCTGTGCCACTTGGGTAATATCTCTTACCATCTCGGCCGAGATGTCCGTTTTGATCTCAAGACCGAGACCTTTGGAAGTGACGTAGAAGCCAATGCGCTCTTGCGCCGCGAATATCGTTCGCCCTGGGAACTGCCGGGTTAGAAATACCAATGAGGTGCCCCAACGTGGATGTTCCCCGGAAACTCGATGTCAGCAAGGCTACTCTTCTCCCACGATCTTTCCATCGAAGAGCTGAATTCTGCGTTCGGCATAATCCGCATACCGTGGATCATGCGTCACTATTCCGATGGTCGCTCCCTCTTCGTGCAGGTCGCTCAGGAGTTCCATCACTGCCACGCCGTTCTCAGAATCCAGGTTGCCCGTCGGCTCATCAGCGAGGAGAACTGCAGGCTCACCTGCCAGGGCGCGGGCAACTGCAACCCTTTGCTGCTCACCACCGGATAACTGCGATGGGTAGTGCTTGCCCCGATGCGCCATCGCTACTCTTTCCAACGACGCTTCAACTCTCCTCCTTCGTTCCGGAGAGCGCATGCCTCGGTACGTGAGTGGCAGTTCGACATTTTCGAAAACCGTCAGATCGCCGATCAGATTGAAACTCTGAAAGATGAACCCGATCTCCCGGTTTCTGATTCGAGCCCGTTGCGATAGCGTGAGCTTTTCGACCGGTTCCCCATTCAGGAAGTAGTTCCCGTCGGTCGGCATATCCAGGAGGCCCATGATCGACAATAACGTCGTTTTCCCACATCCCGAGGGACCGGCGACACAAACAAAATCCCCGGGGAAAACTGTCAGGTGAACGCCGGTCAGAGCGTGAGTCTCAACCTCGTCCGTGTGAAAGACTTTGGTTACTCGTTCCATCTGGATCAGAGGTCTTGCGTATTCATTCATCTCCTACATCCTTTTTTGGACTGTTGCAGCTGTTAATCCAGTCTGATTCTCTCGAACTCATCGAAAGATGATGTATCTGACAGGATCACCTGGTCTCCCTGTTCCAAGCCAGCTAGAACCTGAACAGTGGTGACTGAAGTCCTGCCCAACTGCACTGGCACACGAACGGCCCCCTGCCCATCTCTGTCAAGCCTGTAAACCCCAACCGTGCTGTTGGCCAGACCGTAGGAGGGCCGTCCCATCTTCAATACGTCATCCATGCGATCTATCTGGATCGTCCCGTAGACATTGAGGTCAGGGCGTGCCCCGGCAGGAAGAGCACCTTTGAGCGAAACGTCAACTTGAACCGTCCCTTGCTGAGCAGCCGGATCAATTCGGACGACTTGGCCGGCGATAAGGCCATTGCGAGTGTCGATCGCCGCCGGCAGACCTACAACGATATCCTTTACCTGAGTCTCTGGGATCTTGAGTTCTGCTTTCAGCCTGCCTGGTACAGAAACTTTACCGAGGATCGAACCAGCCTGGACCTGTTGCCCGACTTCCACTGGAGTCTGTTGAAGGACCCCGGTTATCCCGGCTCGGACTCTCAGCATCTCGACCTGACGTCGCCGCAATTCATGCAGCCCTTTGAGGCGGGTAATCTCGGATTCCTTTGCCTTGACCTTGGCCATGACAGACTGGGAATCAATCTTCAGGCACTTCTGCTGGATCTGGTGTCGCTTTTCGGCCTCTTCCGCCATGAGTCTCGAGAGCCTAAGACTCAACTTAGAAATCAGTCCCTCACCCGACAGTGCGGTATTCAGGTCAGCCTGTAGAGTGCTTTGTACGTAGGTAGCCTGTGTGGTGGCAGCCAGGGCCTCCTGATCGAGGGATCGGCGGAGAAGTTCAACTTTGAGGTCCTCCAGCTCAGCCATTGACTGCTGCAGCTGAAGTTCAGCATCCAGAGTTTCGCGCTCCAATTCTGGGTTCCCCAACAGTATGAGTATGGAGTTTTCACTAACCTGGCCACCCGGCAAGACGTAAATCTCTTCGACTCTGCCACTGGTGGAAGCAGTAACCCATCGACTCTGTTCGGGAACGAGGGTACCCGGACCCCGGACTTCGATATTCATTGAACCTCTTTCAACTGTTCCCAACCACACCGATGAGCGTTCCACTAAAGGGTTGGCGGGTTCCAGTTGGAAAATCCTCCATGACGTGACCCCCAAGAGGCCTACCACGAACAGGCCACAGAGAAGATGTTTCACTCTCTTTCTTCGTTTGTCAGCAGCTTGGCGTGGCACATCGACCATGGCTCATCCTTCTTCGCGCTCACTCACACCGCAGAGCCTCCATCGGGTTAAGCTTCGTCGCCTTCCAAGCCGGGATTAGACATGCCAGGAAAACCAAGACTCCGAAGAGAAGGCATACCGCTGCAAACGTAACTGGGTCCGTCGGCTCAACTTCGTGTAGTTCGCTAGCCAGGAAATGCGTCAACCCTGCAGCAGCGGCCAGCCCGATCCCCAAACCGATCATCGCCATCAGGAGAGTCTGTTTCATCACGAGCTTGATGACGTCTCGCCGCTGGGCGCCAAGCGCCATGCGAATCCCGATTTCCCGTGTCCGTAGCGTTACCGAGTATGCGGTGACTCCGAATACGCCCACGGCTGCCAGGACTAACGCTACGCCGGCAAACGCCGTCAGCAACCAGGTGTAGAAACTTGACCATCGCAGTGACCTTGACCGGGCATTCTCGGTCGTCTCAATACTCAAGACTGGAACGTCCGTGGCTACTGAAGACACAACCTCGCGCATGGCGGGGCCCAGGTCCGCGGGGTCGTAGAGACTGCGGAGAATGAAGCTGACTCCAGATCTCTGCGGATTGTGGGGACCGGGGAACTTCT
>JAUWTT010000151.1 GCA_030614585.1 Acidobacteriota bacterium | reverse complement strand
TTCTTCAAAGCTTCGCGCGGCAGGGTCGTGTCAGCATCCAGCGTCAGCACATATTTCGTCTTGCGGAGAGCCTCGAGCTCACCCACTTCCAGCTTAAAGGAACTGCTTCCGTGTGACAGGAGCAGGTGATTGAACTCAACGAGCTTCCCTCTCTTCCTCTCCCAACCCATCCAACATGCTTCTCTAGGGTTCCAGGTTCGGCCTCGATACAAAAAGAAGAATGGGCCCCCTCCAGCTCTGCTTCCATACTTCTTGTTCAATTCGATGACCCGGGAGCGGGCTTCGGAGATCAATGTCTGATCTTCCGGCAGGTGTTGTGAGGAAGCGTCAGTGGGTCCTCCGAGGAAGGCAAAGCCGACCCTCGGATCACTATTTCCGAGATAATGTAGCTCCAGCTGCTTCAGAATACCCGCAATTTCCGCCTTTGTGGAAAGGATTGCGGGTACAGCTACAACGGTCTCACAGCCTGAAGGAAGACCGTCCTGAAACTCCAGCTTGGGAAGGACATTGGGTGGAAGAAAGCGAGTGATCAGCAGATTCGAGACTTCAACAGCAATGGTTGTCACAGGGATCAAGGCGAGGAGCCCAACGACTGTCAACTGCAGCAAACCAGCACCCAGAAATCCGACGTAAAGCATGAGCATAAGAAGGAGGCTCAGAGCAATCACTCCAATCCCGCCTAGATACAGGAGCGTCGGATGTTCTCTGACCCGTCTCCCAACTCTGGTTTTCCAGCTCGGACAGAACTGCAGACGCTTCTCCAGTTCGGCACGCCCCTTGTCGAGCAGATAAAACCCAACATGGTGCGTTCTGGGAAGACCAAGGCCCCTCCAGGTCCCTGCGGTACCCGAACGATGGGACCCGAGTTCATTCCCGGAGTCGAGCGTCGGTGAAGGACTCTGAGCTGATGCTTCTTTGGCAAGGCCAACCGCCAATCGGGCAACCGATGTCTCGTCGGTCCCCTTCGATCTTGCAAGCTCCTCCACGACTGCCAGATTGCGGTCTCGGGAATCGAAGTCCATTCTAGCGTAAATATCAGCCGGGTCTTCCGTCAGTATCAGATGGATCTGTGAGACGTCTTCGAAGAGCAGTTTCCAATCCGGAACCTCTATTGTCCGCAAGCTCAGGATGACGGTAGCTACGGCCGAATCTCCCGAAATCTGGGGAAGCCAGTTCGTGAGGGTCTCAAGCTGTCTACGGTTCTTTCCCCCTGTGATGAACCCTTGAACCACCAGTGTAAGGGTCTCGAGAAGACATAGACGAAGCATCGTTGGAAACGCCCATATTTCGCCCATCGTCAAAGTCTGCTTTTTCTGGTAGGTTCGCAGGAACTGAACCAAATGGGTGTCTTCGACACGTGCATGGGACTTGCGCAGGTATTCACCAGCCACAACGTAAACCCTGGCAAACCCGACGTATGGATCGTTAGAGAGCTTGGGCAGTAGACGGTAGTAGCCCTCCGGCAGATCCTTTCGAATCTGTTGAGGCATTTGGCGAATTAAGTGAAAGTTGTCAAGGAACCACTCCGCTGCGTCGGAAGTGACAGGCTTGTCGTGACCAAGCTGGTGGAAGTGACTGTAGGCTGCTTCAAGGACCCGCTCGCATTCCGAGAGACTTGCAAGTGCGGGCAGGACGACATCGGGACTGTCTGAAATCGAGCGGTGCAGATCCAGCCTCTCAACAGAAACACTCGGCACCCTGTGAGAGCGTTGCCCTTCGGGAATTTCTCCAGAATCATTTTTCGTGTCAGGCTCTTTCGCAAGTCTCTCGCTCCCGGTTGTGGCCATTGCCCCACTTCCTCATCGACCTCCTCAAGGACCCCAAGTCCAATTCTGGAGCCTGTTCGGTGTCATGCTCCCGGAAAAGGGGGAGCCGGCCCTCGAGGATTAGTGTCCCTTACTCTCGCGAGTTGTCAGTTCAGCAGCCAGGGGTTCCAGTTCTTCGTGACTGAAGTCCTGGGCGATCAATAGTGCGACTCCACTAAAAAAGATGAAATTCGTAGTCAGACTTCCAAACGGCCAGATTGGCTTGGCGGACCGCCCGTGGGCACTGAGTAGAACAAGGTCCACTCCTTCGTTGTCAACCATTTCGTGAAGGGCCAGAGCGACATCCGAACTGACTGCGAGATGAGTGCGAGCCGTTCGGTCAAGTCTCGATTGAACATCCTTGAGATAACTGCTCCCAGCCATGCGATTTCGTTCGAGAAGCTCTTGAATCAAAGCCTGGTCTCGCCGGCTTGGAAACTGTCGGCACGTTGCTTCCGGCTCTCGAACGACGTGTGCAAGGAGCAGTTCACCGCCGCAGGCTTTAGCAAGGGTCTCCGCCAAAGGAAGAAAAAGTTCGGCCCGCTTCGAACCGTCGAGAGGGACTATTAATCTACGATAACGGAGTCCTTCGAGGGCGCGTTGAACCGATCGGTAAGCCCTGATAATCATTGTGGAGACGTTTGCGCCCAGGATTATTTTTTGGGCCACGCCACTGATGTTGTAGGGACAAAGCCCGCTTTTGCCATGGCTGCTCAGCAACATCAGGTCGACATCCTCCCGACGAACGAACTCGAGCACTCGCTGGGCTGCAGGCCCTTCCAGTATCTGGTAGTCGGCGGCCAGGCCGGTATCTTGAAACCGCCGGACGAGGCCTTCGAGGTAAGCTGTAGTCTCCTCCATTTTGAGATACCATTCCACTGAATCGAGCCCAACGCCTACCTGGGTCTGAGCCTCTTCAATGACACGAAGCAAGGTTACTTTTGAGTTGAACGCCTTGGCCAGGATGCAGGCGTGTGGAAGGGTACACTCAGCCAAACGAGAACCGTCCAGAGGAAGCAGAATGTGTTGGAACATGATGCACTTCCTCTCTTTAAAGAAAAGAGAAACGAGGTCTTTCTGAGCAGAGGGAATCTCTAAGGCCAGGGCGACCAAAACTTCAGAATAGGGACGCGCCAATACCGATCAGGTACATGAGTCCGAGTGACTTTGAGAACAGCCGGGGAGCCCTCTGTCTCCCAAGTCTTAAGTATAAAGGAATATCATCGCATTTCTCAAAAAAATTGTTGTTTATTTGTGAACCGTCGAGGCTAGTCCCTTGCCCCCAGAATGGACCACGTGCAAGATTGACGAGTTTTTCGCCAGTTTGGCCAGATGCCAGACAGTCGGGAAGAAGGGGAAGGAAGAAGGGGAAGAAGGTGACAGGTTGATTCTTTCCCAGCTGGTAAGTCGAGTGTGTGTCCTGTATCCCGGGTAGCCACTTACCTTTGTTCAGAACTCAGTCCGCTGTCTCGTGGGGCGATCGTCAAGTATACTGAACTCGCGTTGAGACCAGTTGGCGGCCCTGTTTGTCTGTTTCGTTTGTACAGGTGCCATTAGCCATTGCTGAAATGAATTCACAGTGGCTTACCTTCTGTTGGTGACATCCCAGTTCAGTTGTAGTTGCGTGAAGGGAGCGAATGTTATGCGGTTTCAGGCTCTGGCGGTTGTGTTGGTTTTATGGAGTCTGCTTGCTTCCTCGCAGGCGATTGCACAGGCTCCGGAGAAGGAAAAGAAATGGTTCCTGAAGGGTTATCTGGAAAGTGGCCTGGCGTGGCCTCACAATGAAATTGGCGTGAATCTTCGCAGGCCTGATCTTCAAGAGGAGACCGGAGGGTTTGGAGATAATTTCGGTCGGTACATGGTCCGCGGACAAGTCTTTCTTGGCTACGATATTGGTCACAAGATTTTCAAGGACATATTCTTCGTAGTGAAACCCAATTTCATCTTTGGGCGGAATATCCCTCAGCAAGAATACACCTGGTCATTTCGTTACATTGGGCATGCGGAAAACGTGGGTATCGGAATCAGCCTGCCCAGAAACTGGAAGGTGTATGCAGAGAGCCACAAGTGGGCTTTTAGAGATAAGCTCGGGGTGCCCGGTGATGGACCGTTCGAGTTGCATAGTCTGATAGTGGTTCGCAAGGAGTTCTCAATCTCATTCTGACCGTCCCTTCCTACCGTCGAGAACTTTCGAATCAGACCAACGTCGCAAAGGTCTGAGTGAATACGAAGCAAAACACTTGATCCCTTTCTTCCCCGGGGACCGAAATTTCTCCGAGTTTCTCCCACTACGATTCCCGGTGATTCGGCACTTCCACTTGTCACCTGTCACTCGTCACTTGACATTTGTCAATTGACATTGGTCATTGGTCATTTGTCATGGGTGCTGCGTTACTCTGACAACTCTCTAAAGTAAGGGAGGAGAAGCTGTGACACAAAACATAGATCTGAGAAAATTGGCCAACGAAACCGGACCTGACCGTTGTTTTGTCAGTGTGTTCCTCAATGCAAAGTCAACTTGGCAATGGCTTGAACGGAGATTTGAGGAATATCGTGGACTTCTCGAAAAGTCGAGTGATGAACGGGAGAATTTCGACCGGACCACCGACATGATCCGTGAACGTTTGCAGCGCAAACCTCCTCAGAGCGGATCTCTTGCGGTTTTTGCCTGCTGGCTTAGTGATTTCTATGAATCTCACCACCTTTCTGTTGAACTCAAAGAGCATGTCATTCTGGATTCATCGCCATATGTGAGGCCTTTGGCGGAGTTTCTCGATGAGTACGAAACCTTTTGTATCGTCTTGCTTGACCACAAAGGAGCAAAGATATTCTTGGTGGCTGGAGTAGATATCACCCAAGTGGATAAGGCACGAGGGGATATCAAGAACCATGTCCGCAAGGGTGGCTGGTCACAACAACGCTACGAACGTCGACGGGATAAACAGATCCATAACTATTGTCAAGAGATCGCCGGGCGTCTCGAGGAACTGGCCAAAGAAGATCCCTTTGAAGACCTAATCATTGCTGGGGACAAAGTTCTGGTCAAAGAGCTGCAAGGCCATCTCTCGACTCAGATGGCGCAAAAACTTGCTGCTGCAGAACCGGTTCGGGCGGGCCTATCAGACCAGGAGCTCCTGGAACAACTTTATCCTTCATTTGTGCAAGAAGAACGAAGAGAAGAAGAACAACTCTATGGATCGATACGGGAAGAATGTTTTCATGAAGGTCGCGCCGCCACAGGGCCGTTGCCGGTTTTGGCTACGCTCAAAGAAGGACGAGTGAATCATCTCTTAATCGACCGTGAACTCAAGTTGAAGGGCTTTCGCTGCCGCAGGTGTGAGTTTCTTGGTCTTGGAATACCAATTGATTGTCCGCGCTGTGAAGGCGAAGTCTTTGAAGTGGATCTTGTGAATGAGTTGGTCGAACTGGCTGCTCAAACCGGAGCGAAAACAGAATTTGCAGATCCGATCGAAGGGCTTACCCTGTGGGGTGGGGTTGCTGCTCTTTTGCGTTATTAACAGCTTCAGCCCATAAGACTCTGTACTTTTGGCTCATCCAGAGTCTTCTTTCAGCCACCTTTCAACGTCCTTGAACATGTCCGCCTGGTCTTTGGCCTTGCCCTTCTTTATTTCGGTCTCACCCTGTGGAATTCGCTTCAAAATGTTGATGGCACTGCGCATGTTCTGAAAAAGTGACGGAATACAGATTTGAAGGCATTTATGTAATCCAGGGACTATTCTAGAATGAGGTCAGTAAGCATGAATCTCATTACACTTACAGTTCGGCTCAGCGGGATTGCCGGGAAAGGCGTTCATTGGCAATTCCTATTCTTTTCCTGACCTCCTGTCTTCTGTTCTTGAGTGCCTCTCAGGTCGTCAATGCCGCGGAGATGGAGATCAAACCTGGTGTGCGGGGTATTTGGAAGCAACCGGGTGAAATGCCGCCGCCGGTCCTTCCCTGGAAAGCCCAATGGATCTGGCTGGGTGAGAACATCGCCTCGGACATGATGCTGGCCCGGCGGAGTTTTGATCTCCCAGACAAGCCTGATGAAGCCCTTCTTCGTATCACGGCCACCTCGCAGTATCAACTCCTGGTTAATGGCACATTTGTCTGTCATGGGCCTGCCCGCTGTACGCCCCACCATCAGTCAATCGATTCACTCGATATCGCGTCCTTGTTGCGAAAAGGCGGGAACACGATTGCTGTGCGCGTCCACTATCTTCAGGGCGTTGTTTCCTACCACCATCCGGGGCGGGCCGGGCTTCTGGCTCAGCTCGATCTGGTTTCAGGCGGCAAGACCACGACATTCGTAACGGATTCCAGTTGGAAGGTGCATCCCGATCCTGCGTGGGACAATGCCGCACCGCGCATAAGCCGTTTTCATCTCGAAGTATGCGATCGAGTCGACTTTCGACTCCAAATCCACAACTGGGCGGGACAGGAATTCGACGACGCCTCGTGGTCGGCAGCGAGTCCCTTGCAGCGTAACGTCGGTTGGCCGAAACCGCAAGAAAATGCTCGACCGCTTGCGCTGACCCCGCCTTGGACTTCGTTGGTTCTGCGTGACCTCCCGTATCTGGTCGAGACAGAAAGGAAAGCGCTCAACCTGATTGAGGCCGCTACCATTGCATGGGATGTGTCTGCTTCCGGAAAACTCAATGGGGCGGACGACACCGCATCGACTCTGGACGTCGTTACTTTGTCAAACGATATCGACGAGCGTATTGCACAAGGGATTCGCGAATACCAGGAAGGCAATGGACCTCTGGTGATTCCCGGTTTGGACTCCAGGCAAACTTCGTTCTTGCTTTTCGACTTTGGCACAGTGTTGAATGCGAGACCGAATCTGGATATCGAAGGACCTGTCGGAACCGTTGTTCAAGTAATGTGCGCTCCCTATACCCTGGATAATCGGTTCACGGCAAAGGTAGTGGACTCGGAGTTCAAGGATCGCTTGGTCCTTTCGGGGCAGCGCGATGTCTGGGAGGCAAGCTACCTCAAACCTGCCCGTTTTATGGGTGTAGTTATTCACGCTGCGGATGGACCGGTCCGTATTCACAGTGCGGGCGTACGTCAAGTGGAATACCCCTTTGTCGAGAAAGGCCGTCTGCACACGCCGGAGAATCCATGGTTCGAACAGTGCTGGCAGGCGTCGGCGGAAACGATCCGGGTCTGCACGACGGACGCCTATACGGACAACTACCGGGAACGTCGGCAATATGCGCAGACGGGTTATTACGCGGCCCTGGGCAACTACGCGGTTTTCGGTGATACTGCCCTGCAGCGCCGCTATCTGAGGCAGATTGCTGAAGAGCAGCAGGCAAATGGGATGATGCCCGCTTACGCTCCACGGACCGGTGATGATTTTATGGTGATTTTGGATTCCAACTGCTTTTGGGTTCGTAGTCTGCGTGATTATCTGCTCTATTCCGGCGATGAAAAAACCGTGAGAGCGCTCTTACCGGCGGCGCTCAAACTAATGGACCTGTTTCAAGGCTATACCGATAATTACGGGCTTCTCAACAGTCCACCCTACGCCTATTGGCTGGACCACGCTCGTAACGATCGACGTGGTGCCAATTTCTGCATGAATGGGCACTATCTTGGGGCGCTCGAAAGCTTCGCACAGGTATTAGGCTGGCTTGACGAGCCGGGCGCCCAGGTTTTCCAAAAGCGCGCGGATCGGCTCCGCCTAACATTACGGTCCCGCTTGTGGGATCCTGATCGGCGGCTCTTTGCAGATGCCTGGGTCGAGGGAAGACGATCCGATCTGTTCAGTGAACACGCGAACGCTATGGCCTTGGCAATGAAAGTAGCAACGCCTGAGCAAGCTGAAGCTATTGCGGATGTTTTACTAGCGGAGGATGAGCACGACTTCATACAGCGCGAATCGGGAATCACCATGGTTACGCCAGCCATGTCCTACTATCTACACGCCGGCCTATGTCGCTATGGCTACGTGGAAAACTCTCTTAATATGCTTCAGAAACGGTTCAACCATATGCTGCGAGATGACTCGAATGGAACGCTCTGGGAGGAATGGTGGCTGGACGCCACGGGACGGAGCGGGGTCCTGGCTAAAGGGAGAACGCGAAGTGACGCTCAAACGGAAAGTGCTTTTCCACCTGCGCTTTTTGCGGAGTATATTTTGGGAATTCGACCAACCCAACCCGGGCTCAAAGAAGTCGTTGTCTTTCATTCGAAGTCCGGACTGAAGAAGTTCGAAGGCGAAATCCCGTCGCCTCTGGGAAATTTTTCATTGCGATGGGTGCTGGAAGCGGACCGTGGGGGCGTCCTGTACATAGAGGTTCCGGAAGGCATGCGGGTGAAACTCGATTTGGCAAGTCTGGGTTCACAGAACGAGAGACGAGTGTCTGTAAATGGGCGTCGCCTGGAACGAGCGGTGGAGGTCGCACCCTATCTCGCGCTGGGCAACGGAAGTTACGATGTGGAATTCTAGTGGTCTGCAACTCTCTCTCAGTGCATGGTGGTGAACGCAAAGAGCCCTCGGTCTCTGAGATCCCGGGGCTTCGTATCGTACGAAATGGTATGTGTTACGGAAG
>JAUWTT010000538.1 GCA_030614585.1 Acidobacteriota bacterium | reverse complement strand
CCGAGCAGCAACACGGTCTGCCCAGCTAGATCGCAGGCTCCGGCCTGAAGAGCCCGCAGTGCTCCGGGACCGTCGGTGGAACACCCGCTCAAGTGCCCGTCGTTATTCACGACGGTGTTTATTGAACCTATGTTGCGGGCTATTTCGTCAACGTCATCCAGGTGAGGGACGACGTCAACTTTATGAGGAATCGTGACAGACACACCTCGGATCCCCAGCGCACGCATCCCTCTGATTGCTCTCTCGATATCACCTTTCCTGACATGGAAAGCAACGTAGGTGAAATCGAGGCCGCTGGCTCGGAATGCAGCATTGTGGATCTGAGGTGAAAGAGAGTGCTCTACAGGATCACCAATCACCGCACACACTCTGGTCTTCGCTGAAATCATTCTGGTGTACCCTCCGCTAAACTCACAATTGTAATCTGTAGGCAACCCCGATTGAAGTTCGAATATCTAAGGACTGAAACGGATTGTCGCCGATAACCTATTTATAAACAGTCACTTTACTGCGTTTTGACCTTAGACCTTCTATTTTCGAGCTAGTTTCAAGCTTCGGATTTCGAGCCTCGAGCTTGGCTGTTGCGGTTTGGGCAACCGCCCCAAGGCTCCAAGCTCTCTTCCGTCCGCTCACTCACCTTGATTCCATTCACTTTCTCTTGCCCGGTCCTCCGAGTCAAGTTGGAAAGGTCCGTTGTGCTGCCCTGATTTCGACCAATCGATGAGTTCCTCGTTGTCCTGAGGTGCTAAAAAGTATAGCTTAAGCTGTCGAGGCTGATTATGATCCGCACTCCAATAGAGATCGAAGGTCAACGTGTTCTAATCAGAGAGATCAGGCTGGGTGATGCAGATCCAGTGTGGCAGCTGATAAACGACGAGGAAGTTGTTCGCTGGACTATCCAGATTCCTCACCCCTACCCGGCCGATGGCGCCACGAAGTTTATTCGCAAGTGCCGGCGACAGTGGAGAAAGGGCGAGGCCTTCGTGTTCGCGGAAATACTCCAGCAGACCAGGGAGTTTCTAGGTGTAATTAGTCTTTCAAATGTCGCGCTCAGACATGGATGTGCCGAATTGGGATTCTGGACCGGCAGGCCGTACTGGCGAAAGGGCTTGACGACTGAGGCCGTCGGCCTCGCGCTTCGGTTTGCCTTTGAAGAGCTAGGCCTCCACAGGATCTACGCTTCCACGTTCAAGCCTAATGTGGGTTCCAGGAAGGTTCTTGAGAGAAATGGCTTTAAGCTGGAAGGTGTGATGAGAGAAGCCGTTGTTCGGTACGGTCAGCGCCATGACTTTCTCAACTACGGGATTCTCTCTCAAGAGTTCTCTACTGAGTGAACGATGCGAGTTCTGATAACTGGCTCCAAGGGACAACTGGGAACGGAATTGATCCGGAGTCGGCCTCCCGAATGCGAGGTGACTGGCGTAGACCTTCAGGATGTCGATATTTCCAAGGCGAATGAAGTGACCGCCCTGGTCTCAAAAGTGAAGCCTCGACTCATTATCAACACCGCTGCCTACACAGCCGTGGATCAGGCCGAAAGCGAAGAAGAACAAGCCTTCAATGTGAATGCGGTTGGTGCGGAGTGCGTGGCGGTAGCCGCTCGTAGTGCAGGAGCGAAGTTGATACATATATCGACGGATTTTGTCTTTGACGGAAATTCGTCTCGCCCTTATAGACCAGACGACCCAACCGGGCCGATCAGCACTTATGGGAGCAGCAAACTGGAAGGTGAGCGAGCCGTGATGAAAACGCTGCCAAACGAGAGCGTGATTATCCGGACCTCATGGCTGTACTCGGCATACGGCAAGAATTTTGTCAAGACAATGCTGCACTTAATGCGCGCGCGCGACCACCTGAGGGTAGTGGCAGATCAGATAGGTTCACCTACCTGGGCTAAGACACTGAGCAAGGCAATCTGGATGGCAGGACTGAAGAATGAGCTTCCGGGAATCTTGCACTGGTGCGATGCTGGAACCGCGAGTTGGTACGACTTCGCTTTGGGAATTCGAGATGAGGCGATCCGAGGAGGGTTGCTGGAAAAATCACTGACCATTGACCCCATCGGCTCGTCAGACTATCCCACTCCAGCGAAGCGCCCACGCTACAGCGTGCTTGACACGGCCGAGACGGTGGAAGTTCTCGGCCTGAAACCGCTTGGCTGGCAGGAAGCGCTCCGACAGATGCTGGAGGAATATTCCGGGCTGGGGAATAGTAAGAAGTAAGAAGTAAGTAGTAAGAGGTTATCCGTTATCGGTGATCAGACCCTTTTGGTTGTTGGTTAGGCATGTTAGTCGTGTCTTCGTGACTTTGTGTTAAATCTTACTAAGCGGTCACGCTGTGCTGTTTGTCGTTCATCGTTTGCCAAGACCCAAGACCCCAAGACCCAGGACTCAAGACTCCTTCCGAGTTGATTCTGGTATGATGCGCGATACGTAATTCTGGAATTAAAAACTGGAGAAAAGCGGATGATCAAGGAAAGATTGTGTTGGGTGTGTTTGGTTTTCTTGTTGTCACTGGGGTTGACAGCTTGTTCAACAGCGGATGAGGCGGAAGTGGAGCAACCTGAGCAGCAGATGCCTGCGGCCCGCTCAGAGGCAGAACCCGAGACAGCAAAGATATCCGACGAAGTTGTGTCAGAACTCGACGAGGAAACCGAGGGCGGTGACGTCGAGAAGGAAGCAGTTGAGGAGAAAGCCGAGGCTGACGACAAGAAGGTGGAGCGAGTTGAGCCGGACAAGAAGGGTAACCTCGGGGATGCCGGCGCAGCACAGGACGAAGCCCCAGCTGAGTTCAGGGTGCGGTTTGAAACAACAAAAGGGGATTTTGTTGTGGAGCTGATTCGTGAATGGTCTCCCAAAGGAGTTGATCAGTTCTACCACCTTGTCAAGGTTGGCTACTATGCGGATATCGCTTTCTTCAGGGCTATTAGTGGGTTCATGGTCCAATTCGGTATTCATGGTGATCCGGAGATCAACGCCGTTTGGTCCGACGCGAACATAGACGATGAACCCGTTAAGGGATCCAACAAGAGGGGCTTTCTCACTTATGCGAAAAGCAATCGCCCCAATACCCGCAGTACTCAGCTTTTCATCAACCTCGTAAACAACCTCAGTCTCGATTCCATGGGGTTTTCGCCTATAGGACAGGTTGTTGAGGGAATGTCGGTCGTCGACTCTTTGCATTCAGGTTATGGGGAGGGAGCTCCGCGCGGTAGAGGTCCGTCACAGCAGCTATTCAGCGAAGGAGGGAATAGCTACTTGAAGAAGCAGTTTCCAAACCTTGACTACATCAAGAAGACCGTCATTCTGGATTGAGGACCCTTGCTCAAGGATCAGTTTGAAGACTGAACCTACCAGTCGAATCGGCCCACTGGAAGCCTCTGGAGGTGAGAGATGTCCAGACTGTCAATCGCTCTACTGGTGACCATTCTGCATTTGGGAATACTCAATGCGGAGGTGAAAGATGCCTGCACTGGGTAATCCAGCTACGTCATCACGGTTGACTTTCGGCCCAGAAGATGGTGAAACGTGGGCAGATGATCCGT
>JAUWTT010000298.1 GCA_030614585.1 Acidobacteriota bacterium | reverse complement strand
TTTGAAACCTACGATGACCACTTCTCCATATCAGTTTCGAGGCCCACCGACTATTACATGGTTGAGCGACGTGCCGGCGCGGTATTGGATCGTGCGTTGACTTGGCTGAATGAACACAAGCATGAACCTCACTTCCTATGGATTCACTTTTCCGATCCACATGCCCCTTATGATCCGCCGGAACCATTTGCAACGCGGTATCGGGAAAACCCTTACGATGGAGAGATTGCCTACGTTGACTCCATTCTCGCTAGATTCTTTGGAGTCCTCCAGGCAGATGGACTTTACGACTCCAGTCTGATTGTACTGACATCCGATCACGGAGTTGGCCTCGGAGAACATGGCGAGCAATCCCACGGTCTCTTTCTGTACGAGTCTTGCCTAAGGGTCCCTCTTATCCTGAAATTACCCGAGGGCCAAATCCAGAAGTTCCGTGGCGTCAAAAACCTGCGTTTTGCCCAGCAGGTAAGAAGTGTCGACATTGCACCTACGATCATTCGACTACTTGGTGAATCCGTCCCCGACACCATGCAAGGTGAAGCCCTTGTGCCCGAAGCGGCGGAAAACGGTAACACAACAGACCTTCCGGCATATGCTGAAAGCTACTACTCGAAGTCTCAGTTCGGGTGGAGCCCTCTTTTCAGCTACTCGTCAGGCAATATGAAGTTCATCCGCTCACCCAATCCTGAACTCTACAATCTGATGGAAGATCCGGAGGAGCGAAACAACCTGTACCACGAGCAGAGGGCTTTGGCTGACGAAATGGAGAGGCAACTAACGGAGGTCCAGCTGCAATACGCCGCACCTGGGTACCAACTGACAGAAGAATCGGGCCTGCCCGATCCAAAATCCAAAGTCGAGATCTACCAAAAGCTGATGGAGGCCAGGTCCGCTTCCCGTGAGGATAAGCCAAAAGAATCGATCGAGATTTTGTCAGCCGTGGCCCGCAAGGAACCGGAAAACCCGGCCGTACACTTCATGCTTGGCTCCGAATACCTGATCCTGGACCAGTTTCTCTTGGCAATTCAGGAGTTTCGAGAGTCGTTACAACTGGCTCCCGGTTCGTATGAGGCCCGTATTAACCTCGCTTTAGCCTACCTCCATGCGGGCCTTCCGAAGAAAGCCGAGGAGATACTTCAGAACATCTCTCAGCAAAACCCCTTTGACTTCGCAGCTCATCAGTTTCGTGCTGTCAGCCTAGCAAAGCAGGGGAGAATGCAAGAGGCGATCTTAGAGGGGACAAAGGCAGTGGAAGTAAGGCCCATTTCGGCCGTGGCCCATTACAATCTAGGTGCCTTCTATCTCCGCGACAACCAGAACCGGGAGGCCGCCGAGAGCTTTCTGCGTGTTCTTGAAATCGAACCTGATGATGTTGAAGCGCAAGCGGGACTGACTGTAGCCTACCTGGGAACTGGAGACACCGATCGAGCCCTGGAACAAGCTCGCCGGACTGTAGAATCGGCACCTGACTACGGTTATGGACACCATTGTCTGGGGCAAGCTTATTTGGCCAACGGTAGGCGAGATGAAGCACGAAAGGCATTCCGCAAGGCCAAAGAGCTGGAACCCCTGCTGGATGTCCCGGTGCTTTGAAAGGGAGAGGATAGCGGTCACGCATCAAGTGGTGCTCAGCCGAGCTCGTCCAGAATCGTGATTGCGTCTCGGATAAAGTTGGGGCAGCGTGTGGCGAAGAGATTCTTTCGCTGCCCTTCTGCTCGACCCTCTTCAGTGAACACATCCACACCCAACAACTCACGGCAGTTGATAGAGCCATGGCGTTTCTTGAACTCGTCAACGAAGCGTTTGACGCGATCGAAGAGCTCATCTTCTTTCTCAACGTCTCCGTGAGCCGGCACCACCCGTGCGTGTCTTAATCCAAGGACAAGATATCCGCTGCCGACGGCTCCGCACTCACCGCCCACGGTGGAACCGCCGGCCAAGCCTGCGGCAATGCGTCGAGCCAACCGGGGCTCAACCCCGAAATCTTCGGCATATGCATCAAACACAGACTGGGAACAGTGGAAGCCCATCTTGAAACGCATTAGTGCCAAAGCGATTCGATCCTCAGTCGTGAGTGAAAGCGCCTCACTAAGCTGGCCTGGAGAGGCCTTACCTACCAAAGCTAAGATGGGGCCCACTGAGCAGGCCACAGCCAGAAGTTTGCGGCGCTCTGGACACTCAAGAGTTCGCTTTGAAATCTTCTGATTCGAGTTGTGCCTGTTTTCCATTAATGCTTTCCTTCCTCAGTCAAGTCGGGCCTTCTGGGGATTCTTCCTCGGGAAAGCCCGACCACAACTCTTATGTGGTCGGGCGGGACCGCTCACAGAGCGTCGCCAAGGTCTCGTAGAGAATGGGTACCACGAACAAGCGCAGGAAAATAGCGCCAACGAAACCTCCGATGTAGACGACCGCCAGTGGACGATGGAGTTCTGCCCCGGTTGTCACAGTCAAGGCCAAAGGCAGCACCCCCACAATCATCACCATATCCGTGATGAATATCGGTCGGAACTTTGTCAGGGCACCTTGCATCACAGCCTCTCTCAAGGCCATCCCTCTGCGCCTTAGATCATTGATCTTCGCTACCAATATGATGTCGTTCTGAGCACATATGCCGAAGAGCGCTATAAGCCCAATTGTTGAAGACACATTCAGCGTCTGGTGTGCCAGCAACAGAGCCACGATTGCCCCTACCAAGGTTGACGGAATATTCATAATGACGAGCAAGGCTTGCCAGAGTGATCCAAATGAGGAAAAGAGAATCACAAAGACAATGAGAAGCACGATGATCATGACACCAGCCAGATGCTTCATAGCTCTTTCCTGGCTCTCAAAGTGACCGCCAAACGTCACAAAATAGCCGGCTGGGAAGACTACACCCTGCGCGATGCTTTCCCTTGCCTCGCTGACGAAGCTACCTACGTCGCGGTCAAGGATATTGCAGAGTATGATCTTACGTCTCATCAGGTTTTCCCGGAATATGGTTTGTGGCCCTTCACCCCTACTGATTTGAGCAAGTTCAGAGAGTGGAATTCTCTCGCCACTGGGGGCATCTACCAGCAGGTCTCGGATAGCCCCTTCGTCACTGCGGTACTTTTCCGGGAGCCGAATCAGAACCGAAGTCACCCTGTCGCCTTCATAAACGTCTGTGACCTCAATGCCGTTTAACGCGGTCTCCACGATTTCGGCGACTTGAGCCACAGAGATGCCAAACCTGCTCAGCCTGGTACGATCCAGACTAATCACCAACTGGGGAATGCCGGCAGTCTGCTCTACTTGAAGATCAGCGACGCCCCGTATTCCCGACATAACATGCCGCACGTCCTCGACGAGCCCATTTAAGGTCTCGAGATTCTGACCGAACACCTTGACCGAGAGCTGTCCTTCTGTACCGGTGAGCATTTCGGCCAACCGGTTGGCAATGGGTTGTTCAAAGATGTAGGCAAGACCCGGGTAGTTGTTCAGTTCTTGCCTCATGGCTTGAGTTATCTCATCGAAGTTCCGAGATCTTTCCTCCCGAGGCAGCAGTTCTATGTGGTAGTGGCTGTGGTTGACTGGATGAACGTGCTCTGACGCTTCCGCTGTACCAGTGGTTCGGGACACAGAAACCACTTCGGGAAAGGAAAGGAAGATCTGTTCTACCCTCTCGCCCATCTTGATTGACTCCTGCAGAGATGTCTCTGGAAGCATAACTGTCGATGCCATGATGGCTCCTTCATCCAGGGGCGGGACGAACTCTCTGCCCAGGAAGGTAAATGCATACCCTGCACTGACGATCAAAGCCAAGAAACAGATCAAGATGATCTTTTTGAACCGAAAGCAGCCTCTCAGTAGGGATTCGTAACCCCTCAGCATGTATCTGAGGATCAGACTCTTCTGTTTTTTGACCGAAACTCCCTTCAAGAAAACAGAGGCCAGGACAGGCTGCAAAAACAGATTCAAAACCAGGGACCCAAAAAGAGCGGCCGCCACCGCAAAGGCCGTCGGGCGAAACATGGCGCCTTCCAGACCCCCGAGAGTCAACAAGGGCAGGAAGACCAGAATGATGATCAGGTTTGCTGAAAACAGAAACCGCCAGACCTCCTTGGCCGCCTGCGTTGTCAACTCCAGAGAAGACTCTCCTTCTTTCCGTTCACTCAGTACTCGATAAATGTTCTCAACCATCAGAATCGAGCCATTGGCCACTTTGCCGATGCCTATCGCCAACCCCCCAATCGACATGACGGTCAACTTGACCGAGAACAGATCCATAAGAACGAGAGCTATCAAGATGGAAAACGGAATCGTGATAGAGGCGAGCAGTGAACTCTTCAGATTCCACATGAAGAGGATCATGACCAGAACGATGAGCAGAGCGCCCAGTACAATTGACACCTGGACATGCGCGAGAGACTTCAAGATTAGAATGGACTGGTCATAGAAGACCATGATGTCGATGTCTGGTGGAAGGTCATTCAGAATTTCAACAAGTGCCCTTCTGACATTCCCAATCGCGGTCAGCGTATCTCCACCGTACTGCTTCTCAACGGTTACGTGGACAGCTTCCTGCCCATTGTAGCTAGCCGCTCCTCTGCGAAACTTCCCTCCTACTTTGACATCAGCTACATCTTTAACAAAAACAGGGACGTTGTTTCGTGAAGCGACCACCGTATTCTTTATGTGATCCAGTCTCTCGAGTCGACCCAGGCCTTTAACCAGCACCTCCTGCGACCCCTGCAGGATGATTCCCCCGGAGAAGTTTCTGTTACTGTTTTCGATCGCCTCCTTGACCTCGTTAATGGTCAAATCGTAGTTCTTCAACATTTCAGGCCTCAGAAAGACCTGAAATTGCCTGACAAAACCGCCTAAGTTCACGACGAAAGAAACGCCGGGCACTCCCTGAAGCCTATAGCGAATCGTCCAGTCTGCAAGGGAGCGCAATTCCATCGGATCCGCGTCCTCTCCCACCACCGCAAACTCGAACACCTCTCCCATTCTGGAGGACACTGGTCCCAGGATCGGTCGACTTGTTCCCTGTGGGAGACGGCCGGTTATGAGTTCCAGCTTGCTGGAGACGATCTGTCGAGCCAGGTATATGTCCATTCCCCAGTCGAACTCCACCGTGATAACAGAGTCACCTGTCGTAGACTCGGACCTGACTCGCGTAACCCCGGGAGCACCCGACAACAGACTCTCGAGAGGAAAAGAGATCAGCCTTTCCACGTCTTCGGAGGCCATTCCCGGATTCTCAGTAATGATCGTCACCAACGGTGCGCTCAGATCGGGATAGATGTCCTTGGGAATGCGGAAGTAGACTACCCCTCCCCAGATCGAAACCAGGAGGACCATCAGCAAGGTCAGAAGCCTGTGCCCCAGCGCATACTCGATAGCCCTGTCAATCATCTAACCCCCGAAATCAGTGGATCTGAGATTCTGTGAGAACCTCATCATAGAGTTTCGATTTAAGTTGGAAGTTGCCGGCAGTGACCACTTCTTCGTCCTTCTCTAGCCCATTTTGAATCTCACAGTAGCCGTTGTCCTTGCCCCCAACCTCCACAACTCGCCGCACGTATTTCCCGTCCTCTTTCACAAAAACGACCCGGTCACCGGTGTCGTCAAGGATGGCATCACAGGGCACAACT
Source organism: Acidobacteriota bacterium (assembly GCA_030614585.1). Lineage (GTDB taxonomy): Bacteria > Acidobacteriota > UBA6911 > RPQK01 > JAPXNP01 > JAUWTT01. Next base: position 22 of record JAUWTT010000298.1, on the reverse strand, counting down.
GTAACCCTGGTATGGTGATTCA
>JAUWTT010000408.1 GCA_030614585.1 Acidobacteriota bacterium | reverse complement strand
GCGTCCTGGTAGTGCAATGCTCGCAGTCATCCCAGCCTGTATTTCTCCGTCGCGATGATGACGAAGTCTTTTACGTACGGATAGGGAATGGAACACAGTCGCTTAAGCCGAGCCAGGTTCTTGCCTTCCTGGACCAGAAAAAGACAAGGCTGAGCCACGTGAGCGCACAATCCGAGGACAAGTCTAACAAGATTGGCAACTATACTCTCGATGAGAAAATTGGTGCCGGGGGAATGGGGGTTGTATACCGTGCCCATCACGCCATGCTCCAGCGGCCGGCCGCAGTAAAGCTACTGCAGGCGGATCAGATGAACGAGCAGACCATCATTCGCTTCGAGCGCGAAGTTCAGCGGACCAGTCAGCTCAACCACCCCAAGACAATCGCCATCTACGACTATGGCCGTACGCCAGAGGGTGGGTTTTATTATGCGATGGAGTACCTTGACGGCATTGCGCTGGAAGAACTCGTGGAGAAATATGGACCCCAACCTGACGGCCGGGTAATAGACATCCTGCAGCAGGTATGCGGGGCCTTAGCCGAAGCTCACGAGAGTTCTCTGATCCACCGCGATATCAAGCCTGCCAACATCATGATCAACCCTCGAGGGGGGCGATACGATTTTGCCAAGTTGCTCGATTTCGGGCTTGTAAAAGCTCTCGGGGCCTCAAGAGAAACCGCCTTGACTGCCAGCGGGCAGGTAGCAGGTACCCCTCTGTACATTTCTCCAGAAGGGCTCACTAACCCAGACGATGTTGGGCCACGCAGCGATCTCTATTCACTGGGGGCGGTTGGGTACTACTTGCTTGTCGGTCAAGCCGTTTTTGAGGGAGGTAGCATTATCGACGTCTGTCTGCAGGTTGCGTCCGACCGGCCTGTGCCGCCCTCAGAGAAGCTGAGTGAGCCGGTATCGGACGAGCTGGAGAAGATCCTGCTGAAGTGTCTGGAGAAGAAACCGGAAGACCGACCGCGCACGGCGAAGGAACTCTTGAAGGCGCTGTCCACGTGTAAAGCGGAAAGGCCCTGGACGCAGGAACAGGCAGCTGCGTGGTGGAACGAGCGGTAGAGGCTAACATCCCTTGAGGACACTTGTGGGGGACGATCTGGTTTGTTTCTTGGTGGTGAGCTTTTGAATGATGACAACCAGGGATGGTTGTCCTACCCCGAGCACGAGCACGAGCACGAACGAAGATACCAAACCCCCAGCCTCAAGGGGCTGTTGCTCAAACCGCAACAGCCCAAGCTCGAAATTCGGAGAGACATAAAATGAAGAGACGAGAATTCTTAGTCGCAGGTGCCGGAGCGGGCCTCCACAGTATTGGAGGGCCTGGCAAAAGCAGTCAGCCTCCCGGCCAGGTGAGGCAGGAGCAGGTTGGGGAACGCGTAAAGATCGTAGCCTTCCAGGGTAAGTGTAGCAACGACTTTGACGAGAACCTTGATCGAGTACTCGAGCTCATCGAAAAGTGCGGTAAAGAGAAGGTGGATTTTCTTTGTTTCCCAGAAGGATATCTCTCAAATTACTCAGCTGACTTGGCAGTTGGCTTGGACGATCCTCGTGTCAAGAAACTCCTGCGCGTTTCTGGCCAATTCGATATGGTCTCCATTGTTGGAATCTCCGAGATTGAACGAGATGCGGTGCTCAACACGGCTTTGGCACTCTATCGAGGGGAGATCCTGGGTAAATACAGAAAGACGATGCTCACGGGCAGTGACAAAAAGGAGTTCTCTTCGGAGTACTCCCTCCCGGTATTTCGTGCTAAAGGGATCACGTTTGGAATCATCATCTGTCATGATTCTTCATTTGTGGAGCCGGCGCTGACGATGCGCTGGAAGGGAGCGCGACTCCTTTTCAGTCCCCATTACAACAGCATTGACTCTGACCGGATGGACGAACACCGTAAGAAGGTCCGGAGTAACCATATTGGCCTTGCTACGTTGCTTCAAATGGTGGTCGTGAGATCAAACGTTGTCGGGTCAGAAGAGGGAAAGCTCAGCTATGGTGACAGCACGATTTTCTCGCCTCTGGGAGAAGTCGTGGCAGCAGCTCCCCTGTTTCAGGAAACTCTCATCTCCGCTGAGTTTGAACGCAATGTGTTCGAAGAAGAGAAGTGGGCGGCACGGAAGGAAGTGCCGGCCGAGGTCATACAACAGCTTTGTGAAGTTGCCCAATCCAAGATCCCTAACTCAGGAGCGAACGGCTGATAGCGCGGTCCATGTGAAAAGAGGAAGGGAGTTGGATGCAGGAAGGAGCGGCAGAGGCTGAAAAGCCTTGAGGACACTCGTGGGGGACGAGCTGGTCGCTCAAAGTCTCTTGTGGGTTTCTGGTCAATTCGATATAGTCGCCAATATTGGGGTCTTCGAGCTGGGAAGGGATACGGTTTCTGAACGCTCTTTTGCACTTGATCGAGGGTTGGTCCTGGGTAAATACCGAGGGACGATCTTGGTTCGCTCCAGGGACTGCCTGGCACGGGGTAGGAGGCATGGCTTTCAACATTCGGTTGTCTTATCCGCGGAGCATCCTAGTAGTGCTGGGACTCCTGTACGCACTGTTGCCGACGGTCCTGAAGGCTGCTCCCAACGTGATCTTTATCTTGACTGATGACCAGGGACACTGGGCGCTCAACGCGAACGGAAGCGATGATTGCCAGAGTTTGGTCACGCCAAACCTGGATCGTCTCGCCCGGGAAGGTATCCGATTCACGGAAGCGTTCGCGGCCACCCCCGTCTGCTCTGCCAGCCGGGCCACTTGGCTGACAGGTCGGATTCCTTCACAGCACGGTGTACAGGATTGGCTCCTGCCTGCTGAGACGTACGGGGACGACGCGCGCTCATATATTGAAGGGCAGCCAACGTTTTCAGGATCGCTGGCCCAGCAAGGATACACAGTGGGCCTTTGTGGAAAGTGGCATCTTGGTGATGATGCCCGACCGCAGGTTGGGTTCTCCTACTGGTCTACCGTTCCAGGGGGTGGTGGAACTTACCGTGACCCTGAGTTCGTAAAGAATGGAGAACGAGTTAAACGCACTGGCTTCAAAACCGATCTCGTGGGCGATGACGCTGTCGAGTTCATTAGACAGAATCGTGATCGACCTTTCTTTTTGTTCTTGTCCTTCTATGCTCCGCACACCCCGTTGCGATACCAGCCTGAGAAATACCGCAAGCCGTATCTGGATTCCCGTTTCCCATGTTTCCCGGATCTACCCATGCATTCTGCTCACATGAGGGAGATGAACGGCAGGGTTTCAGGACACCTGCGTGATTTCAGCAAACGTCACAGCAAGCTGAGTTATTCGGCCCTGGTAACTGGGATCGACCAGAATGTGGGCCGGGTGGTCTCATTACTTGACGAACTGAATCTGCGGGAAAAGACAGTAGTAATCTTCACTTCAGATCATGGATTCCACAGTGGTCACGAGGGGATTTGGGGAAAAGGAAACGGGACCGTCCCTTTTAATCTATATGAGAGGTCGGTGCGTATTCCAATGATCTGGAGTCACCCTGGCCGCATACCGGAAGGTGCGGAATCAACACGGCTTGTCTCCTCTTACGATTTCCTACCAACGCTGTTCGATTACCTCGGACTCAGTCCTCCAGAGGATGGGAAACGTGTTGGTCTGAGCTATGCTCGTCTCCTGGATGGAGAGAACGGGCCGTGGGTTGATGAGGTCTACTTCGAGTACGAGTATGTGAGAGGGATTCGTACGAAGAGATGGAAGTACGTGGAACGATCATCGGAGTGGCCCTCTGAGCTGTTCGACCTTCTGAACGATCCTTCGGAACAACGTAACGTCCTTTCATACCGACAGAATGCGGAGATCGTTAAAGATTTGCAGGACCGACTGGAAGCCTTCTTCGAACGAGCCGGCGCTCCCCCCATCGACGATTGGCGATCAACCACGCAGCAGCAGTTGGCCACGTATAAATGAATGGTGCATCCTCTTCTGCCTCGGAACACAGGAACACGGAGTCTAGAATTCGATCCCCTCTCGACAGCCCGATTCGTCCGCGCTAGTCTAGACAAAACTCAGCAGTTGCTTTTGCTGCTTTCCAGTGAACGCTTTTTGCCACAAAGGAGACGCGATGTCCGAGAGATTGGATATTAAGAACCTCATCCTGGTGCCTGCAGTCATTACTCTGGCGGTTTCCTGCCTCAGACTCACGGGTGAGTTAATGGGTTGGTCCGAGACGCTATTTGGGCGAGCGGCCGGAGGCGGGCTATCTCTTATCGGGATAGCCTGGCTGGTCCCCATCTTCGGGATCTACTACGGTTGGAAACTGACCAAGATGGGGAAGCCTACAAGGAGCCCGGGCAAATTGATAGGCTTCTCACTCCTGTCCTTCATTATCCTGGCAGCTGCTACCAGGACTCTAATGGCTACCCTTGCATCATTCCCGACGTTTATGCTGATCCTGATAGCCGGCTTCTCTATAGGGACCATGTTTCTGCTCAGGTCGAGTTGGCCAGAGCTCTTCAGGACATTACTTTTCTACGGCTTTGCAGCAAGAGTTCCCGTCATGCTGATCATGTTCCTTGCCATCATGGGGAATTGGGGCACACACTATGACTCTCCGCCTCCGGAACT
>JAUWTT010000205.1 GCA_030614585.1 Acidobacteriota bacterium | reverse complement strand
TTAAAGAGTTCCTTGGTTGTAACAATCATTGAGCTACTCCTCTGGTTTTTGTTTGTGAGTACCGAACCGTACTCTTGAAGTTCTTGTTAAGCTCTCTTACAGTCGGAAGCGACCCTTCGGAATGCCGTGAGAAGCTGTTTGCGCTCATGGATTCACCAGGGTGAAAGCCTTCCCGCTGTCTCGGAGTGAAGCTCAACGGGTACGCCTTTCACATCGCCTGCCTCAATCGGGGCCTGACCCAGCTGGGCACAGTCATCGAAGCCGAAAGTATACCACCCTTGTTGATGTCGGCGAACGAGGGTTCAAAGACCTGTCTGTGTGTTCGTAGTCAAGCGTTCAGGGACGCCTGGATCGGCCACGACGGTTAGTTCAGGATCGAGTCGATCTCCTCGTCAAACATCTCTTCGTCCCCTTCATTGAAGCCGATATGGGCGTACAGAATCTTGCCGTCACCGTCGATCAAGTAAGACGTGGGAAAAGTCCTGACTCCAAATACTTTTCGAACGACCTCGGCCTCTTCCTCTCCATTTTCGAGGAATCGATATTCGAGGCCATTTTCCTCGATGAACTGGAGAGCGTTTTCGGTGTCATTAGTCCGATCAACGACAGCGAACTCAAATCCATTACCCTTATGTTTTTCGTAAATCGGTTTCAAGCGTGGTAACTCCACGCGACATCCCCCTCAGGTAGGAAACCAGAACGCAAGCAGCGTCGCCCTCCCTCTGAGGTCGGCGGAGTCCACCTCTGCACCGTCGTAATCAAACACCTTGAAATCGGGCAACTCACGGGCGATTCGATGGCGCGTCTTCTCGACGAAATCGGTAAAGCCGTCAGCTGATCCAGTATCAGCCTGGTAGGCTTCCGCCAATACTTCCATAGCTGCCAGATCACCTAGAATCACCGCCTTAGGACCAATTCTGGAAATCGCCTCTTTAGCCTTACCGTTCTTCAGCAGCGCTTTCCCGTAGTACAGATCAAACTCCTGAGTCGGCCAGCTGGAGAAACCGGTATAGTCAAATTGCGCTGTCTTACCGGCTTCTTCGAAAAGAGCCAGTGCCTCGCCACCCTCTCCGAGATTCGACTTCGCCCAGGCAAGTGACAGCAGGGCCGCCGATCGCTGCATTTCGACCGACTCCACGTCGCTTTCGTCTAACTCCGGATCCTCGAGTTCCTCGATCAGTTTGCCGGCAGCAGCCTCGCTGAATTCCCTGGCTAGATTCCAGTCTTCCGCGGCAATAGCTGCCTTATAGACGGCCTCATCATCATCTATTACGAACTCAGTCTCCCGCTCGAGTTTTCGCACTAGTTTGCTCAGTTCTTCACTTCGTTTTACATTCCCCAGTAACTCGATAAGAAGCCTCTGGCCCTCCGCGCTCAATTCGGGATTCTGAAGATGCGACAGTTTAATCTTCACAAAAGCGATAGCAGCATCAGGATCATTCTTCAGGCCCATGTAGTATTCGGTCGCCAGATATTGCAAAGTCCCCACGGTATACCCGGTAGAAGGGTTCCTTTCCAGAAACGCGAGCCAAAGCGCTGCCTTTTCTTCCGGATCCTCCGTTACGTCATTAGCATCCATCGTCATCTGGAAATCCTGGTCAGGATTCTCGGGAATCGCAGTTACCTTCTGATCTTCTCCACCGCACTGAAGCAGGCCGGCACAACCAAGAATGAGTATGAGCACACCTATCCAACGCAAATTCAACATTTATTCCACCTCCACAACACACACACTGCTACGATGCCTGCTGTTCCCCCGGTTGCAGGACGGTCGATTGCAGCACGAAAGATTCTACCAGTTGAAGAGCGATCACTATGCCGCCAGAGCGGCTCTAATCGCATCCAGGAAGCGCGGCACTTTGAGTTTCGGGTCTCCTTCACCAAGTGTTTCGACCAGAATGTACCCACGAAAACCCGCATTACGTATAATCCCGACTATCCTCGCAAGATCAGTGGGAGTCGGCTTGTCTCCAAAGTACATTTGTTCTTTGATCTGCCACGTAACCGCGTAAGGCGCCATCCGCTCAATTTCGGCAAAGGGATCCTGAGACCTGAAACTCCCGATGTCGAGGTTCAGAGCAAGCCAATCAGAATCAACACGTTCCAGAATCTCCAACACGTGATCCGGAGTCTTGAGGAAATTGGCGTGGTTCTGAAGCGTCAACACTACGCCATGCTTCTTCCCGAACTCGACGCACTCGGTCAATGACTCAACTACCCAGCCCGTTGCCTCGGCTCTGGTATATCCTTCGGGAAGTTCCTGTCCGGCAAAGACGCGAAGCGTTGGTGCGCCCATTCGAGCAGCCACCTCTACCCACCTTCGGATGTGAGCAATGTCCTTCCGCCTATTCGCTTCGGACGGATCTGCGAAGTTGTTTCTGATCCCAGTTCCACTAATGGCGAGACCGTAGAAATAGGCTTTTCGCTTGATTTCGTTGAGAAACATGCCATTCGGCGGATCAGGGTATCCCGGAAAGTAATACCCGGTTAGATCCACGGCGGCAAAATTCAATCCAGCCGAAAAGGAAAGGAGTTGATCAAGCGTCATCTCACCTTGACGGAGTACCCTGTTGAAGGAGTAGGCATTCAAACTCAGCTTGATGTTGAAACCATCAGGCCTCTCAATCCTTCCAGGGGTTGCTCCTTTCGCAAGGGTTAAACCTGATCCGAACATGGCCGCGCATGGGACGAACAAGCCTCGTTCGACGAATTCTCGTCTGGAAAACCTCTTGAACAGACTCAAAGTGAAACCCTCCTCCCGATATTATTCAGGTCTTGTGCACATCCAATGAAGGATTACCAGAAGATGATGTACAGAATAATCGTTGCCACGATAACCCCGGCACCCAGTGTTTTGACTGCAGGAGTCGGCCGCATATCAAAGTCTTCTCTTTCCGGAAGGATTCTTGGCGCCGGCAGCGGCTTAAGCTGTGTAATCACGTACATTACCACTAGAATGATCACGAAGGTAATGGCCATTCGGTTCAGGAACGCAATCTCCCCGAATTGCCACTGGAGAAAACCGTACACGGGGACCGTCAAGACAAGCCCGGTTACGCCGGCCAGCGCAGGGGCGCGTTTGAAAACCATTCCGAACACAAATGCAGCCAGGATTCCGGGCGAGATGTAGCCTTGAAACTCCTGAATGTAAGTGAAAATCCCCTGAAAACGGGGATCACCAAGCTGGGGTGCGATCAGACAGCCAAGCAATACGAAGACTCCTGTGGCAGTGCGCCCAGTCCAGATCAACGACGCATCCGAGGCCTCCGGCTTCCAGTGACGCTTAAAGAGGTCCATCGTGAAGATTGTCGAAGCGGAATTCAGCATCGAGGCCAGCGAGCTGATCACGGCACCGGTAATAGCGGCAAAGATGAAAGCTCTCACTCCCGGGCCTACCAGGTTCCTAATCAAGAGGGGGTAAGCTGCGTCAGTTCCACTGTCCCCCGTCATCTGATTCCCGTAAAGCTGGAGAGCCATGATCCCCGGAAAAATGATTACGAACGGAATGATCAGCTTCAAAGAAGCGGCAAAGATGATTCCTAACTGACCTTGACGGAGTGATTTAGCGGCCAGGGTTCTCTGGGTTATGTATTGATTCAAGCCCCAATAGTAGAAATTCGGAATGTGCAGTCCTATCACGAGTGCGGTCCAGGGGAGGATCGAGTGGTCGGAAGGAAGAATCATATGCAGCTTATCGGCATTCTGTTCAAAGAAGCTTCCGACTCCACCGACAGCCTCGAAACCCAGATACATGGTGATAGCGCCGCCAATGATGAGAGCACTCCCCTGGAACAGATCTGCCCAGGCAACAGCCTTGAGTCCACCCCAAATGGTGTAAAGCCCCGCGATACTCCCAATGATCCACACTCCGTACAGCAGATGTTCAGAATTCCCAAGATCCCCAAAGATCGTCTGAAGTGTAAGGCCTCCCGAATAGATCACAGCCGAGATGGTCACCCCGATGTATATCACCATGGTATAGAACGCCATGATCGCCCGGGCGGCAGGGTTGTACCGGTATTCCAGGTATTCGGGAATAGTGAAGATTCCAATACGCAAGAACTTGGGCAGGAAGAAGATGGCCACAAGTACGAGCGTTACGGCCGCCAGCCATTCATAACTCGCTATCGCCATCCCGGCCACCCCGGCACCCTGCCCTGCCATGCCCACGAAGTGCTCAGTTGAAATGTTCGCCGCGATCAGAGACAGACCAATGAACGGCCACGTCAACCCGCGGCTGGCCAGAAAAAAATCTTCGCTGGTCTTCCCCCGGCGGCTCTTGTACATACTGACGCTGATCACAACGCCAAAGAACGCGACAAACATCAGTACGTCTTGCCAAGTCAAACCAAGCTCGTTCATTTTTCTTCCTTTCTCATTCCCGAAGCCAAAGCTTGCCATACACAACCATTCAACTCAACTCTCCCTACCTGCACCTTCCTGTTGAAGATCCTGCCCTTTTTGTATAGGTTTGCAGTCTCAGCAAGCGAATTGTGACGTCCCGGTGAGGCAAGGAGCTTTTCGCCGGGTACCGTCTACAAAAGCGAAGGGAATGGACCGTGTCTAAACTCGCAGTCAAAGGCGGACTTCCTGTCCGCTCGGAATCTTTTTTCCTGTGGCCCCATTTCGATGACCGAGAACTCCGCAACCTGGAAGACGTAATCCGCAGCAGAACCTGGTTTGCAGGCATGCGAGGTTCGGATCCCGGAACGAAAACCGAAGAATTTGAAAAGCGCTTTGCCGAGTATCATGGGACCCGCTTTGGGGTTGCCTGTGCCAATGGGACAGTGGCCATTGAGATTGCTCTGCGAGCCGCAGGAATCGGAACGGGAGATGAAGTCATCGTTCCTGCTCTCACCTTCATCGCAACTCTCAGTGCAGTCCTCCAGGTAAATGCGCTCCCTATCGTTGTCGATACCGACTACGAAACACACTGCATCGATCCTGAGAGGATTGAAGAGGCTGTGACTGAACGGACTCGCGCAATCATTCCGGTCCATTTTGGTGGATTTGTCTGCGATATGGATCGAATCGGGGAAATCTCGAAGAAGCACAACCTTGTTGTAATTGAAGACGCAGCGCATGCCCATGGAGCGGTCTGCGAGGGGAGAACGGCAGGATCAATTGTCGACATCGCTACCTTTAGCTTCCAGGAAAGCAAGACCATGACAGCCGGTGAGGGAGGCATAATAACCACCAACGATTCCGACCTGGCTGAGCAATGCATTATGTACCGCAGTTGTGGTCGAAAACAGGATGATTCCTGGTACGTGCATCATGTCCTCCCTCTTAACTACCGTCTGTCTGAACTTCAGTCGGCCGTCCTTTTAGCCCAGCTGGAACGACTCGAGGAGCAACTGCGCACTAAAAACAGAAACGCGGCCTTTCTAGCCGGTCGACTCGGCCGGATTGATGGGGTTACTCCGGTTCCCGGCGATGGGAAGACGGAAGTGAACGGCTACTACCTGTACCTTCTCCGATACGACAAGACCCGCTTCTCAGGACTTTCACGTGACCAGTTCGTTGAGGCTCTAAATGCGGAGGGCATCCCCTCCCATATCGGATATCCCTGGCCGCTTACCAAGAATCCCATGTTTGAAGGAATCCCTCCCGGCCCCAAGGGCTGCCCGTATACCTGCCCCTTTTACGGTGGTTCAGCCCAGATCGCGAACACGCATTTACCAGTCGCTGAGCGGATTTGTGAAGAGACAGTGGTTATCCCTCACGAGGTTCTGTTATCTGCAGAAGAAGATCTGGAAGATATTCCGAGGGCAATCAAAAAGATCCAGAAGAATGTTTTGGAACTCGTGGGGTGAGAGCACTAACCGGAAACAATGAATTGACTCACGACGAAGCCATTCTCACCAGAATTCCTTAGTGCCCTTGGTGGCTTGGTGCTTTGCCTTTTCCCTAGCAGGCTGCCGTAAACACGATCTCAGCCACGGGTGCGCGTTCAACCAATTGCATCAACTTCTCTTCCGCTAGTTCCGGGCTTAGGACCGCAGCGGGTAGGTACGACACAAGCCATGCCGTCCGAGTTTCTGGAGTGACTTTGACCCGTTGGCTACCTGTGATCGGGGCGTCAAGCGGCCCAACTGTATCCAGAAGAAGTGGCTTCTTCTCCAGATTAAAAGGACCCCTCAACGATTCGTAGTTCTCACCTTCCTGACCCGCGCGCCAGATTAACGGCGGCTTAAACGTACCCTCCGACATCACACAGCAGGGTACGGCCAGTTCCGCCGAGAGGCAGTTGTTAAGATCAACCAGCGGATGTATCGCCGGAATCTCTCCCCCTTTCAGGAGTCGTCGCAGCAGAGCTTCAGAGGAAGGGCGGTAACGGCTGGGATCACAGCCGGCCGCTTTAAAGAGTTTTCTGAGCCCGGAAACCGTAGGGTCCGAAGCCAGGGACGGGAGTTCATACCTCGCCCGAACCGACTCCGCCACTTCCGTGCGCAGGGTAGCCAGGCTGCCCTGATCTCCCGAGGTTGACTCCAAGTGCGCCCAAAAGAACGACCAACCAGCAATCAGCTTGTCCACGTGGAAAGGAAGAGGTTTCATTGGGACAGGATTCTACCAGAGAGTCAATCACGCTGTGGGGTAACGCGGTCGCAGAGCGGCTTGCCGGAAGCCAGGTGCCGGATACCAGATGCCGGTTGCCGGACGTGTCGCACCGTAGCTCGGAGAGCGAAGGAGGACAGGTCCGGTATATCCGGGGTATAGCTCTGAAGGAGCGGCATGGGTAAGCCCAGGGCGGCAGCCCTGGGAACCGGAACCCCCGCCTCCACTGAAGCCCTGACGGGGCGATACCTTTCGATCCGTCTCACAGATTCTCCTGACAGCACTGTAATCAGACAGAACAGGTGAACGATGCCTGTTCGTTTGAGGCTCCTGGTATCGCCCATACAGGGCTCGCGATTTGAGCTGTCCGATTGACCCAGGGCTGCCGCCCTGGGCTTACACATGTGCCCCCTTCAGGGGCAGGTTGTGGGGTGCCCTCGATACCCTGGACCTTCTGAGGGCAGGTTGTGGGGTATCCTCGATACCCTGGACCTTCTGAGGGCCAGGTTGTGAGGTACCCTCGATACCCTGTGCTTTTTCAGGAGCGAGATCTGGGATATACCTGATGGCGCAACACCACGCTCTGACT
>JAUWTT010000337.1 GCA_030614585.1 Acidobacteriota bacterium | reverse complement strand
GGTCACTTGATCCGCTCCCCCAGAACAGGCTGATTTCGATAGGAACTGCCGCGGCCTGACCGGCAAGAATGACTCGTCCGACATACTGTTTGCCTGCGACCAACCCCAGGCGCTCCTGCATGATTCCACGGCGGCTGCCGTCTCCGGCCAACAGTACTCGCGGAGTATGCTCTCCGACGTAGGGTTCTTCGGTGACCATCGTGACGTTACCCTTCCCCCCGATGATCATCCAGGGAGACCGTGTCAGGAGCTCATACTGATGCCCTTCCCCCTGCCAGGAACTCTCGCCGGGCTGGTATAGGGTCCAGGCGGGCGCCTCACCCGTAATCGGGTAGAAGAATTTCCGATCCTCCAGCATCTCGGCCCAGAGGCCCCCGTAAATGCAGCGGCCCAGGTGTTCAATGAACTGCCCGTAAACGTATTTGGATATCGGCTCACGGGTCTGTGCAGCGTCTATCTCAACCGACAAACCTTGGGATATTACGGGTGTAGAGATACCGCAAACCACAACCCAAAGTGAAAGCAAAATCGAGCAGAACCGGCTTCGAACCATCCTATCCTCCAAGCTGCTCGATTCTATCTCCACCCGTTCCGCCTGTACAGTTGCGCCCTTTGGAGTCCGGCTGCTGGATAAATGCAACCACCAGGACACCAAGGGCACCAAGCAAAGAAGGGTTTTGTTGTCATTCAGGGTTTAATTCTTGGTGTCCTTGGTGTCCTGGTGGTAAATCCCCACAGCAAAAGAAAAGGGCCCGGGCGATGTCCAAGGACTGGATTCGCTCGGGCCCCGGTACCGGCCGATCATCTTATGGATATAGAGGCTTTCCTCCCCGCTAGATTGTCCTGGTTCCTATATTTCCGCATCGACGATAACGAGATGTTCTCCTCGCTCGTCGATCAAACTCTGCAAATGCGCAACCAGACAGTCGACTCGCTTCAATAGGCATTTGATCAGTCTGGGTGACAGTGAACCTTCCAACTCCTCAATCACAGTCTCCTCATCGAGCTGCAGAAGCACCGCCCAAAGACGTCGGTCACATCTCTTGATGGTCTCGGGTTTGCTGAGAATGGAATAGGGCCGGAATGCCCGAGTTGAGTCGATGAACCAGATTTTCCAATCCGGTCCAATCAACACATTCTCCTGCGTCTGATCATCGTTAGAGATCAGATTGTCGAAGATGTGCATCAACTGAAATTGTCGGCCCCAACTGACCACACTCGGCGGCATGATGTCACGGGCTCTCCGGTCCCTCTCGGTCATGGCATTCTCGACCCAGGCCTGAAGCGTTCCATCTCTCTTCCTGAGTTTGCCAAATAGTTTCTTCTCGACAAAATCTTCTTTTTTGAACTTCCGGATCACCACCGGAGGGACTCTGTCCAGCCCCAGAATCCTGGAGAACCGATAGGCCGCGTACTCATACTTACAGCTGTCGTAGAAATCGAGTCTGGGACCTGTGGGGCTGTCCCATTTACGTTTATAATCTTCCACATACCTGAATATGGCATGCATCCTGAGGCCGTCTTTCTCGAGGAGCATCTTGCGAGGTTTCGTGATTCCCACGGGAATCTTCTTCATCTCGACAACCTTGGCCGTCTCGAGAAATGCTTCAACTTCTTCGGGTGTCTCAAAAGGCAATGGATTGCCCTCAGGATCAACCCACACTGTTGAGGAGAGACTCTTATCGCAATCACCGACCTGCCCCGGAGAGGAGGCCCATGCCGAACCAGTCGCCAGCAGAACGAACAAAACGAACAGAACGAAATCTCCCGGAAGACTGATCCTGTCAACCTTGAATCTGTTCCTCATTATTCTTTGAATTTCATTCTTCATCTCCGGCTCCTACCTATATAGGCGCAAACCGACGGGCAAAACTTGAAAGTCTTTTTGCATTAATAACTGGCCATGGTGTTTGACGTTGTGGCGTTAGTTCTGATGCAATCCTGTGGAGCGTCCCTGAAGTCGACGAAGCGATCGACACAGCGCTGAGAGAATATGAAGGAAGATCGTGTGCCGACCCGACTGTTAAACCGGAACTTTTTCCTGCTGTGGCAAGGTCAGTTTGTGAGCCTGATCGGCTCACAGGCCTTTTTCCTGGCCATGATGTACTGGACCATGGAGGGCACTGGGTCCGCCAGTCTGATGGGCATCCTCATGACGCTCTCCATGCTGCCGGGCGTAGTCCTCGGACCGGTAGCAGGGACTGTAGCTGACCGCTATTCCAGGAAAATCATCATCGTCGTTGCCGATATCCTCAGCGGGTTGGGAGTACTCACGGTTTCCGCGTTCTTTTTTCTGTTTCCGGAGTCAACCAATGTCTTGATCTCTGCTCTATTTGCTGTAGCCGCACTGAATGGAGTTGTCCAGGCCTTCTTCAGGCCCGCGATCATGGCTGCGGTCCCGGACCTGGTACCGAAGGAAAGGATTACAGCTGCCAATTCGATGAACCAGCTCTCCTTCCGTTTCTCACAGATCCTGGGTCAGGGAGCTGGAGGAGTCCTGTACGCCCTCCTCGGGGCACCGGTCCTCTTCCTGGTTGACGGACTTACCTTCCTCTTCTCTGCGGTGAGCGAGTCCTTCATCCAGATTCCACAAAAGATTGCCAATAGCTCGAAAGAAGGATCCGCTCCTACCGAGTTCAAGGCCGATGTCATCGCCGGACTGCAGTACGTCTGGAGGCGAAAGGGGATGCGCAATTTCCTCCTCATGGTCGGGGCAGTCCATTTCTTTGCAATGCCTTTCATCGTCCTGATGCCCTTCTATGTGGAGATCAGTCTGGAGAGGGGAGCCGAATGGTTTGGTTTCCTGATGGCGGGATTCAGTGGCGGTTCAGTGGTGGGCTACGCCCTCGCCGGCACTATCCCCCTTTCCGGTGTGTCAAGAAGCCGGATCCTGCTGGTATTGCTCTCTGCCGCCGGACTACTCTTTGGCCTACTCGGATTCCTCCACCAGCCAGTCGTGGCCCTACTAACAATCGGAACCGCGGGAGCAACGCTCGGCATGTTCAACGTCCATGTGACCACGATTCTTCAGACTACTGCCGGCAGCGAGTTGAGGGGGCGGGTGATGGGCCTCGTCATGACGATCGCGAACGCAGCCTCACCTCTGGGAATGGTCGCTGGAGGAATCGCAGGCGACCTCACGGACAAAAACATCCCTCTGATTTACAAGGTCTGCGGTGCAGGGATTGTCGTCTCAGTGTTCCTGATCGGCCGCCGGCAAGCGGTCCGCGAGTACCTGGCAACCGATGGTCCTGAAAGCTCACCACCACGGGCACCAAGAATAAGGGGTTTCCTTGGGGCCCTTGGTGCCTTAGTGGTTACTCCTCAATGCTTCGGTTTCACAGGGCTATCCGAATAGACAATCAGATCGTTCAATTCGATCGCGGCGTTGACAGCCCGGTTCAGAACCTTCAAACGAACCTCGTGCTTCCCCTGCGGCAGCTGATACCGCCAAAAAACCGGGGTCTTCCTCCTGATTTTACGGGTGGGCAGCTTTGTCGTCTCCACCAGCTTCCCGTCAACATACATCTCGACTTCGAACTCGAAGCCCTCTTCCGCATCGCCCCGCCGTGCCGCTCCCGTCAAAGAGAAACCAACGCCCTCGATCTCGAATGAAGTCTCCTTGGTCAACCGTGTTCCCAGACGCCGCCGCTCCGCCGGATAGTGCCCCTCAAATCCCACTTCCAACGGAACTGCCCTCGGCTCCTGCACCTCGATCTCGACTGAATCACCATCCACTCTTCCGCCGTTACCTTCGATAACCTTCAGAGCGTGACGAAATGACATGTCGTAAGTATCGTTCAATGAAATCGTTGTGTACTTGAAATCGATCGGCTCGACCTCACTCAGTCCCTGTTTCCAGTAATCCGGAATCTGTTTATAGCCGAGCATCGCTCCGAGAATGCCTCCGGCGCTGGCAGGATTACAATCCGAATCATCGCCGGCTCGCGTGCTGATTGAAAGAGTCTTCCCGTAGTCTCCATCGCCGTAGAGCAGCCCCAGGATGATCCAAGCCGAATTGATCTTGGCGTCGATGTTAAAGGTCGTGAAGACCCCGTCGGGACAACCGACATCTTCGCCCCACTTCTCCTGGACTTTGAACCAAGTCACCTTCCAGTTCTCCGGGTTCTCCCTGGACCACCGGATCGTATCCGCCATGCACTGCCGGAACTGACTTTCCTCGGGGATAGCCCGCAGCGCCTCGTTCACAACATAGTCGATGTCGTCGGATACGAACGCCAGTGCGTACATCGCAGCGACGTACACCCCTCCGTACCAACCGTCACCGTAGTTCATGATGTGACCAATTTTGTCGCATATCTCGGAAGCTGTGTTGACCATTCCGGGACTCATCAAACCGGCGAAGTCGGCTTCGATCTGAAAATCAATGTCCTCGGCGTGGGGATTGTAGATCCAGTGACCCGACTTGGGCGGCATGACTCCTCGCAGGATGTTATAACGTGCAGCCTGGTTGGCATGCCACAACCGGTACTCGGCGTTGGCAAAGGCCTTGGCAAAGGCTTCCGCGGGGGCATTCAGACCCTGTTTTTCAAAGACCTCCACGAAAGTCAGATCCATGTAGATGTCGTCGTAAAGACCGGGTGCGTTTTCGTACCACCACTTCATCAGGCCTTCGTTCCATTCGATCGGCATATAGTCGGGAATGAAAGCGCTTCGAAAGCGAAACTCGGTGGGTCCGCCAAAGGTACAGCCGATCGTCTGTCCGGCCCAACCGCCCCGAATCTTGTCACGCAGCGTATCGGTGGCGATGGTTACCGTCTCTGCGAGCAGAGGTGTGCCGATTAGAAGAACCAGTAGAGCGAGAGTAGCGATTTTTGGATTTTTCATAAGAACACCCATTCAAATGTCAAATGACGAATGCCAAACGATTTTCGATTGTCGATTTACGATTTTCGACTGTCGGATGCCGAATGTCCAGCTTCGAGCACGAGCACGAGCACGAGGGAGCGTAACATCACACCACCGATTAGTGATCACCGATTACCGATTACCGATCACCGATTACCGATTACCGATCACCGATTACCGATAACCGTTCACCGATTACCGATTACCGCTCTGCGTTCTTTGCGTTCTTTGCGTGAAACATCTTTCTTATGAGAAAATGCCATCCAGCTTACAAAACCAGGAGTAGCGACATGATCAGATCGACGACGAAGTTTTGGGTACTGACTGTTCTTACAGTTCTCACGCTCTCAGGAGCCTCAGTGCAGGCACAGGGGAAGGCCG
>JAUWTT010000578.1 GCA_030614585.1 Acidobacteriota bacterium | reverse complement strand
GCTGCAAAACCGCCTTTGGTTCCGTTGTCTGTACTGCCTCCAGGCAAGCCGGGAAATCGACAGGAAGGTAGGGCCGAAGAATGTTGGCCGCTTCCATTGCCAGGCATGCGTTTTCCACCTGAAAATCACCCCGAGCAGACAGCTGATACGAATTCCCCTCGAAATCAAAGGAATAGCACCCGTTCGGGCCGGTTTGGCGCGGGATGTCAGAGAGGTCGATCATTTGCAGTTCAGCTTCTGCTTTGTGGGCTTCAGTCTCAAGAGCGGCCCATACTTCTTCGCTCTGAGGAGCGGATAACGCCTTGTGTGCAGGTCGCAGAATCCCGGCTTTCTCGCGAGCAATCTCAGTCAGGCTGTTGCCAAGGTACTGTTGGTGGTCGTGAGAAATCGGGGTAATGACAGAGAGAATCGGGTCAACGACATTGGTGCTGTCGAGACGTCCTCCCATTCCGACTTCGAGGATTGCTATGTCAATGTCAGCTTCTGAGAATGCTGTGAAGGCCGTAACTGTAATCATCTCGAAGAAGGTAGGGTGAGGGTCCTGCTCAAGGTGGCGCACGGTGTCAACAACCGAGGTGAAGTGCCCTGCAAAGCTCTCTGGTGTGATCTCAAGGCCGTCAACCACGAAGCGCTCTTCAAGTCGGATGAGATGTGGGGATGTGTAGAGGCCGGTTCTTAGTCCTGCTGCTCGGCAAATTGAGTCGAGGAAGCGGGCCACGGATCCTTTGCCGTTCGTACCCGCGATCAACACCGACGGAAACTCCAGGTGAGGATCACTCAGGTCCCGAAGAAGCCGACGTGTCGTTTCCAGGCCGAACTTCATGGTCAGGACTTCGTTGCCAAGTCGAAGAAGATACTCGAGGCATTGGGAGTAGTTCATGCCACTAGCGCCAGGCAGCACACCGAAGATAGAGGGTCGGGTTAAGCAACACCCATGAAACGAAACCAGTCGTGGATAAACTCCCGCAGGTCTTTTCTGTGCACAATCTCATCAAGCATGCCGTGTTCAAGGAGGAACTCACTTCGCTGGAATCCTTCGGGAAGCTTCTGACGGATGGTCTGTTCAATAACTCTCGGGCCGGCAAACCCAATAAGCGCCTTCGGTTCTGCAATATTGAGATCTCCAAGCATTGCGAAACTGGCGGTTACACCTCCGGTCGTCGGATCAGTCAAAATGGAGATGAACGGGATCTTCGCTTCGTGGAGATGCGCGAGGGCTGCACTGATTTTCGCCATCTGCATCAGGGAAAGAAAGCTCTCCATCATCCTGGCTCCGCCGCTGGCAGAAACAATGATGAGGGGTTTCCGGCGCTCACGAGCCCGTTCCACAGCGATTGTGATCTTCTCACCAACTACAGAGCCCATCGAACCGCCGATGAAACGGTATTCCATGGCGGCGCAGACGATCTCGACGCCTTGAAGAGAGCCCTCGCCATTGACAACCGCTTCGTTGCAGCCGGTTGCTTTAACAGCAGCTCGGAGGCGGTCATCATATTTCTTCCTGTCGACGAAAGTGAGTGGGTCGGTGGATTTCAGCTCCGCCTCGAATTCCTCATACTTGCCTCCGTCCATGAGCATCTCGAGGCGCTGCCGGGCAGTGATCTTGAAATGGTAGGAGCACTTTGGGCAGACAAAAAGGCTGCCATCCAGATCCTTCTTCCAGATAATGTTGTTGCAGTCTCCACACTTTGTAAACAGTCCTTCAGTCTTGACCGTGCGCTTTTCGTCTGAAGGCGTATGGATTGGTTTCTTGTCTCGTTTAAACCAACTCATCCGGATCATGATAGAGGAAAGGCTGGTTGCGGGCAATTCTGCGCCTTGAAGCCAGGAGTCAGATCTATGCGGTCTTGCGGCTTGGGACCCAAGACTCCCACCGCAAGTCCCTAATCTCCTGCTCTGACCGGTCAGCCGGTATAATGGACCCTGCTCATGAAGTGGACTCGATATGTACTGTTGGCACTACTGATCCTGCAGATTCCTTTCGTTTACCGAGTCTGCCAGACGAGGCAATTGGAAGCATACGTGGCAAAACTGGAACCACAGTCAGTTGAGCTGTCTCCGTTCCAGGATTTGCGTGGGTCTGTCCACATCCATAGTGCGGCCGGTTCTCACAGTATCGGCACTTACCCCGAAATCATCCAAGCCGCCAAAGATGCGGATTACGATTACGCATTCCTTACCGAGCATCCCAAAGAGTATGAACTGTTTAACCAGATCGAGGACCCGGAGTTGATCCTGATCTATGGTTGGGAGGAAGAGAGAGAGGATGGGGGAAGGAATCTGAGAAGCGAAAACTCCGAAGTCAAAATATTCTCTCTGTTTGAAGGCCCTCCAGTACCGGAGGATGTGACAGGGATCGAGGTTTATAACATCGGCCAGAATGCAAAGGCGGAAAACAACATCTTCAGTTGGGTCAACTGGTTCTATCATAAGGTGACCTACCCCGACCTCTTCTTCTTTCAGATTTGGGAGCTGAACCAGGATCATTTTGACCTGTGGGACCAAACGTCTGAGTTCCGTCACTTATCCGCTGTGGCAGGGAATAACGCTCACCAGAACCTTGGCATTGTTTTGATGACGACCAGTGGAAAGCGGCTTTTTTCAATCATGGTCGATCCTTATCTGCTTTCGTTCAGGTTCGTGACCAATCATGTGTTATTGCCGTATGAAACGAGCCCGAGTGTTGAGTCTGTTTTGAACGCGTTGCGGAGTGGGGCGTCTTATATTGCATTTGAGCAGATCGCCGATCCCACGGGATTTTCGTTTCACGCACGCGTTGGTGGCAGAAGTCTTCCCTTGGGCGCCGAGGTTCCAGTTGGCACCGAACTCGTGTTCCAGAGTCCCGTGCCTGCTTTGTTCAGGTTACTCAGGGCGGGGGATGTGATCGCAGAACTGGAGGGTGCCCGTTTCACAGTGGACACAGAACTGTCCGGTCCTCACCGGGTCGAGGTTTATCCCTTGGACCCTCCGAAGCTGCTGGTAGGCAAGCCTTGGATTATCTCCAACCCGATCTATGTTCGCTGAAGCTTAAGGGCCTGCTGCTTAAGCCGCAACCTGGATAATGCAGACCACCAAGACCCCAAGGACACGAGAGTGAACCCTTTATTTCTTGTGCTTCTTGGTGCTCTTTGTGCCTTGGTGGTTTGGATCATGCGGTCCTGGGGTCTGCTTGACCTGAGCCGAGTTCTCAACTATCAATAGCGTAGGATGGAGCAGAAGGAGCTTAGCTTTACAG
>JAUWTT010000551.1 GCA_030614585.1 Acidobacteriota bacterium | reverse complement strand
TGGCCTTCCCTGTGACGGCGTAGCTCGGAGAGCGAAGCCGCAAGGCCGCGCGCATTACGCTAACCACTGACCGGCTTCCGTCGCGACTGCTCTTTTTCCCCTTGACAAACAACACACCATCTTGGTGGTGAATCCCACAGTTGAGTTTGGGAGGGACTAGGTGCAACATGGTTCAAGTGGTATAAAGCGGAAAGTGCCTGCTCAGTTTGATTGAGATTCAGTGCTTGGGACTTGGCACTCGGGGTTTGGAACTTACCTGGAACGGAGGATCATATGAAGAAAAAAATGACGATGGGGCTGATAGTTGGCAACCGTGGCTTTTTCCCCGATCACCTGGCAAAGGACGGCCGGGAAGAGATGATCAAGGTTCTGGAGGAGGCAGGGATCGAGGTTGTGGCAGTCGGACCGGAAGACACGAAATACGGTGCGATAGAAACCCGGGGAGAGGCCAGGAAGTGTGCCGATCTGTTTCGTTCCAGAGCTGACGACATTAACGGTGTTATCGTCTCACTGCCCAATTTTGGTGACGAAAGAGCAGTCGCTGACACCATGCGCCTGTCGAAGTTGGACGTTCCTGTTCTGATCCAGGCTACACCCGATTCCTCTTCGAAAATGACTCTTCAGTTTCGCCGTGACAGTTTCTGCGGCAAAATGTCGGTTTGCAATAACCTGAACCAATACGGAATACCCTATTCTCTGACTACTCTCCATACTGTCAACCCGGACTCCGAACAATTCCGAGAGGACCTGGACCGGTTTGCCGCCGTCTGCCGGGTGGTCAATGGTCTGGATGGAGTCAGGATTGGTGCAATTGGAGCCCGGCCGGCGGCCTTCAACACCGTTCGCTACAGTGAAAAGCTTCTTGAGGGTACGGGAATCTCCGTCGAAACTGTAGATCTTTCGGAGATCATGGGCAGGACCCGGAAGCTGGGCGACGACGACCTTGCTGTGAAACAGAAACTGCAGGCGATTGCGGATTACGTCAATACCGGTGGTGTCCCGCAGGAAGCTCTGCTGAGAATGGCTAAGTTGGCTGTCGTGGTTGAACACTGGATGGAGGAGACTGACGTTTCCATGAGTGCTGTCCAGTGTTGGACCGCCGTCGAAGAATACTACGGTGTTGTCCCTTGTACGATGATGAGCATGATGAGTGATTCGCTTCTCCCCAGTGCTTGTGAGGTTGACGTATGTGGAGTGATCGCGATGTACATGATGCAACTCGCCTCTGAGACTCCGAGCGCTCTTCTCGATTGGAACAACAACTATGGAGAAGATCCCGACAAGGCTGTGTGTTTCCACTGCAGCAATCTTCCAAAGCACTTCTTCCAGGATGTACGGATGGATTATCAAGAGATCATCGCGGGCTCTATGGGTAAGGAGAACAGCTTTGGCACGGTCGTAGGAAGGGTGAAGCCCGGTCCCATGACGTTTACCCGGATCTCAACAGATGAATACAGCGGCTCGATTTGCGGTTATGTCGGGGAAGGCCGTTTTACTGATGATCCGCTCACGACCTTTGGCGGATACGGCGTGGCGGAGATTCCGAACCTTCAAGACCTCCTCCACTTTATTTGTGAAAGCGGCTTCGAGCATCATGTCGCGGCTAATCTTTCTTCCGTGGCAGCAGTGGTTCATGAAGCCGCGAGTCGCTATTTGGGCTGGGACATCTATCGGCACAATTGAGCCTTGAGCAGGACTTGGTCGGGTAAGAAGTCTGAGAAGCCGGGGACAGTGGTCATCCGCTGGACTTGTTGGACCGGCTGAGTGAGGAAGGAGTTGGATTATGGCTGTTGTGGCAGGCGTTGACTTCGGTACCTTGAGCGTGCGGGTTTCGATCGTGGATAGTGGCAGGGGGCGGATTGGCTCGGCTACCGGAGAATACCCTCTGATCAGGAAGAGGGAAGATCCCGATCACGCTACTCAACGGCACGAAGATCATATGCAAGCCTTGGTGGCAGCAATGCGCCAGGCAGTTCAGGATGCCGGGATCGGGAGTGAAGAGGTGGTGGCTATCGCGCTCGACACAACCGGATCGAGCGTGATTCCTGTGGGTGAGGGCTTAGTGCCTGTGGACGACTACTACCTCTGGTGTGACCATCGTGCCAAGAATGAGGCGGCCCTGATCACCGCTAAGGCCCATGAAAAGAATTTGGAAGCCATTCAGTGGTACGGAGGTGCGTATTCCTCCGAGTGGGGCTTCGCCAAGTTGCTGCACTGGCTTCGAAACAATGCCGAAAAAAGAGAGCAGATGGTCACCGCGCTCGAACACTGCGACATGGTGGCAGCTGTGCTTTGCGGAATCACCTCTCCCCAGGACGTTCCTCGGAGTATCTGTGCTATGGGGCATAAGTGGATGTGGAATCGAGACCTGGGTGGACTGCCATCAGAAAGCTTCCTTGCCGGCCTTGATCCGATCCTGACTGGAGTTCGGAACAAACTGTCGGGACGTTATGAGACATCCGATTCGATAGCTGGATATCTGTCGGAGGATTGGGCCCGGAAACTCGGACTGCGCCCCGGAATCCCTATTCCGGTAGGTGCTTTTGATGCCCACTGGGATGCCATCGGAGCAGGAGTGCGAGAGGGGGATGTTGTCAATGTCGTTGGGACTTCTACCTGCATTATAGCTATCGCCAGGGAAGTGGACCTGGTCCCTGGTGTATGTGGAGTCGTACGAGGTTCCGTACATCCGGACTACTATGGGATCGAGGCGGGTCTGTCGGCAACCGGAGATATTTTCAATGCAATCGCCAGGCGAGCGGAGGCTTCAGTCGCAGATCTTTCAAAGGGACTGGAACACTACCAACCTGGACAGACTGGACTGCTGCGCCTGACCTGGGACAATGGCGACCGGACTGTGCTTGTGAATGCTGAACTGGGTGGAGTCACCCTCGGTTGGAACCTGACGCACAATCCACAGGATGAGTTGTTTGCTGCGATTGAGGGAACAGCAATGCACACTCGCATCATTCTTGAGCGAATGGCTGGGCACGGAGTGCCCATTAACCGCGTCATCAATGGGGGCGGAATCCCGCAGAAGAATGAGACCTTGAACCAGATCTACGCGAATGTCCTGCAGAAACAAGTGCTCGTACCGGAGAAAGAGGTCACGAGCCTGGGTTCGGCCATTTTCGCCTTCTTGGCGGCGGGTGTTTTCTCCAGCATCGAGGAAGCGCAGGAGGCGTTGTGTCCCAGCTATCGGGTTGTTGAACCAGACCTGGACTCGGGCCGGGTTTATGATGAGCTGTTTTCACTCTTCAGGAAGCTCTATTTTGGGTTGGGCACACCGGATTCGGAACCTGTTTCCTTTGGTGATGTATTGCCAGTGCTGCGGAGAATCGCTTCCGAGGCCCGGTAGACGGTTATCGGTAATCGGTTATCGGTGGCGTCCGGAGCGTCTCATCGATGCTCTCGCCCCAGCCGGAGCAATACAGGAACTAACCACGAAGTCACGAAAGCA
>JAUWTT010000061.1 GCA_030614585.1 Acidobacteriota bacterium | reverse complement strand
CAACAGCGTGGACGATGTCGTTTGAGTAGTGTTTCAGTACAGCGAGAGCAGCGATGCCAAACAAGGCAATGACAGCGGCCAGGATGTAGATCTTCTTACTCACGTCAGACACCATTCTTCCTGAATCTCCTTTGATATTCCAGTGGGATGGACTTGGAGCTGGGGGCTGGGAGCTGGGAGCTGGGGGCTGGGAGCTGGGAGCTGGGGGCTGGGGGCTGGGAACTGGGGTTCACCACGAAGTCACCAAGCACACTAGGGAATGACAAATGACAAATGACAAATGACAAAAGTAGAGCGGAGCGGAGGCGTTCTGCCCGTTAACCGATTACTGATTACTGATTACTGCATCCGGCATCCGGCATCCGGCATTTGACATTTGACATTTGCCATTTGACACTTGTCATTTGCCATGAGTACTGCTATTTGCCTGGTCAGTGGAGGAATGGACAGCTGTGTCACGGCAGCGATTGCCCGTTCTCAAGGTCTCGATCTTGCGTTTCTCCACGTCGCCTACGGACAACTTACCGAAAAGAGAGAACTGAGGGCGTTTCATGAAATCGCTGACTACTACGACGTAACAGAACGGCTCTGCATCGACGGTGGATACCTGAGGGAGATTGGGGGGTCAGCCCTCACCGACAGATCGATCGGAGTTCCAGAGGGTGAAGTGGATCGACCCGGTATCCCTCTGACCTATGTCCCGTTCCGAAATGCGAATCTCCTGGCAATTGCTACGAGTTGGGCAGAGGTAATCGGAGGGAGTTACCTTTACGTCGGAGCTGTCGAAGAGGACAGTTCCGGTTATCCGGATTGCAGGAAGTCGTTTTTCGCCGCCTTTAATGAAGTGGTTAGGCTGGGGACCAAACTGGAAACGTCAATTGAGGTAGTGACGCCTCTAATTCGAATGTCTAAACGAGACATCGTGCTGTGCGGAATCGAATTGCAGGCGCCCTTGGACTTGACATGGTCCTGTTACCAAGCCGGCGAATTGGCTTGCGGCCGCTGTGACAGTTGTTTACTCAGACTTCGTGGCTTCGAGCAGGCTGGAGTGAATGACCCGATTGCCTACAAGACGCGGCTCGGAAGCTGAGAGGGAGTTACGCCCGCCACGGAGATTCTCCGATTAATTCGATTGAGATGATCGGTTTGGGCGATAGCTGGAACGAAGCAATGTTACAGGCCCTGGGAAATAAATAGTAAACTCTAAGTGTTCCAAACAGTTCGACAAGAGGCTCAGTTTGTCGTTATCGGGCCGGCGGGAAGCTTTCTTGACTTCGAAAACCATTGACTATAGAAAGATAGTCAATATCATTTAGGGAGAATCGTATGTGGAAAAAAACCGATGTGGAAAGTAACGAAGTGCCTGGGCAGCCGGCACGGGAGTTTGAACGTCAGCCGATGAGAGAAAAAGCAATTATTGGGCCCTCTTTGGTTTTCAAAGGCGACTTGACTGGGGAAGAAGACCTGACAATCCAGGGTCGGATTGAAGGAAAGGTCGTTTTGAAGAAAAATGGCATAACCGTTGGAAGAGATGGCCGTGTGAAAGCTGATCTCTATGCCAAGAGCATATGCATCGAGGGCGATGTACGAGGCAATCTATACGCCGACGACCGAATCGTGATCAGGGAGACCGGCAACGTTAAGGGAAATCTCGTTGCTCCGCGTGTGAAATTAGAGGAAGGCTCGAAGTTCAAGGGCAGCATTGACATGGATTCTGTGCAGAAACAAGCCGTTGCTCCACAGTCACCAAAGATCAGTACTCCCCCAGGCAAGAGTCCTGAGGCCAAGGAATCCGCAAAAGGGGTGGTTCAACCGAAACTTGGCATCAAAATGGATCAGCCTTCATCTAAGACATGAGGAAATGGCTACCCTTTGGATTGGGAGGCCGGCCGCAGGAACCGGTGAAGAAAGAGGAGATCGTTTCGATCGAGCCGGTAGTGCATAGATCGCTGGCCCTGAATGTCCTATTTAACCAGTTTAAGAAAGAGAAGAAATACAGGATTCTTGATCTCGGTCCGGCCTTGGGCGGAAATGTAGATTTCTTTTCCCAGTTCAGATGCACGATCTGTATTGAAGACCTGTACTCGACGCTGAGCTCTTTCGATTATTTGTCGCCTGAGGATGGATTCTCATACGACGCAGTTTTCTCTTACCTGATGCCTTATATCAGAAAGGCTCGCTTCGATCTGATTCTGGTCTGGGATCTGCTGAATTACCTCGAGCGGGAGGAATTCAAGCATCTGATAATGCACTTGGGCCAGTATTCTCGGAGTGGCACCCTGCTCTTCAGTCTTATTTCGACTCAGCAGCATATTCCTGAGACTCCCTGCAATTTCAGGATCGTTGATGATGAGCGCCTCGAATACAGGTTCAACTCATCCGTTCTGAAAGACTGCCCTAAGTATGGCAAGAGCGACTTTGACAGCCTGATGCCGAATTTCCGGGTCTGCAATTCGTTCCTGCTCAGAAACGGTTTCAGGGAGTACCTGTTCCTTTACGAATAACTGTTGCTAGCTTCCCTTTGTTACTTTAGGAGACTCCGCGACATTCTTCCGGATGTTCTCCCTAGCCTCGACAATTCACAAACTCACCACCAAAGGACACCAAGAATCAATCGGTTACCTTAAACAAACCACAATCGGTCGATCTGCATTCAAGACTTAGTGGTGTCCCTGAGAGATTCATCGCAAACACTACATTTCCTTGGTGTACTTGGTGTCTTTGTGGTTCAGATTCTCCGGTTTCAGGCGGCCATGTACGGCAGTGGGCTGAGTATGGACCGGTTTAGGGTAGAATAGTTCGCATGAAATGCGGGATGAAATTGGTAGTGCTCGGCGCGCTTGTGGCGCTGGGATTGGCAGCCCTCTTGACGTATCCTCTCTCGTCGGTCGCTCAAGGCAACGATCAGATTGTAGAGATGCTGTATCGAAACAATCGGGGAGTCGCTTTCCTTGATCAGTACAAGTTTAAGGAAGCTGCGCAGGAGTTCTCGGAAATCCTTTCTGCAAATCGCGAAGTGACCCCTGTAATGGTAAATCTGGGAATTGCGTATTTCTATGATCAGAAGTACGAGGAAGCTTCCACAATTCTTCTGAAAGTTCTTGATGTCGCGCCAAACGAGATAAGATCCAACTACGTTCTTGGTTTGATTTATCGGAATCAGGACGAAGTGGATAAGGCGGTCAATGCGTTTTTGAATGTGAATCGCCAGGATTCTCTGGACCCCTCGACAAACTACTACCTGGGACGCCTTTTCATGAGGCAGAGAGACTACGAGACGGCTGTCTCCTATTTTCGCAAGGTTATCGAACTGGAATCCTATAACGCTTCAGCTCACTACAATCTAGCCACGGCATTAAGCAGGAGTGGAAAGAGAGTTGAAGGCCAGGCGGAAATGCAAGAGTTTAAGCGCTTACAGGACCTTTTCGGGAGCACTACCGTGGGCCTTCAGTACCTTGAGCAGGGCAAGTATGCGATCGCCATCGGCAAGATTCCTGAGGGATATTTGGAGGGGTATAGTCCGCCGGAGAATGCACCCATCAAAGTGGAATTCGCCGAAGTCGCGGAAATGTCTGGCATCAACTTCGTTCATGGTGGCCCAGGAAAGGCCGATATCAGGGTGAAATCTGTAACCGATTTGGAAGGCAGACTGGCTCCCTACATGGGGTCCGGGATCGCGTTCGTTGATTACGATCAAGACAGCCGGCTTGATCTCTATATGGCCAATGCAGCTGCGAAGGGAGCGAAAGGCGCACTCTACCGCAATCGTGGAGATGGAACCTTCGAAGAGACGACGGCTAGTTCCGGAATGGAGTTTTCAGCGAAAACGATGCAGGCGATCTGGGGTGACTACGATAACGATGGTTTTCCAGATCCTTACCTGATCAATTACGGACCCAACATCCTGTACCGCAACGAAGGCGATGGGACCTTTAAGGATGTGACGGCGGAGACAGGTGTGGGAGATTCCGCGTGGGGCCTGGGTGGCGCCTATGTCGACTACGACCACGATGGCGATTTGGACATTCTTGTCGCAAATTTCATGCAGGTCAAAAAACGGCAGGTCAGCCCGGGAATCTTCCCGGAGGATTTCGGCGGGGCAGGGAATGTACTGTATCGCAACAATGGAAACGGGACATTTACCGATGTGTCCGAAGAGTCGAAAACGGCAGGTGGCAATTCCAAGTCGACAGCTGTTCTATCGGCGGATCTGGATAACAGCAGGGACGTGGATTTCTATGTGGTTAACCAGGGTGCCCCGAATCAGTTGATGAACAACATGAGGGATGGCACGTTCTCCAGCCCGGCCGGTAACGCGGCTGATGTCATCTCCAGCACAAGCCTGGGGGTGGCTGCAGGTGATCTTTCCCGTAATGGCTTTATGGATCTGGTTCTTGCCGATATGAAGCCTTCGCGCAGCAGCGTCCTGTTCAATCATGGAAACAGCTACTACGAGCATGCCGAGGCAAGTTCGTCCATATCGAACGAGCTGAAGTTACCGGCCCTCAATACGCAGTTGTTTGATTTTGATAATGACGGAGACCTGGATGTGCTGGTCCTTTCGTCTCGGCTCTATCAGGGGACAGGAGGGTTGGCAGCTTCCCAGAACTTCTTCTTGTTCGAAAACCGTAACAAGAGCTTCGTTGATGTCTCTGATCGCGTGAAGCTGGACCAGTTCAAAGGTTTGGCCATTCGTGGAATTTCGATCGGAGATTATGACGGTGATGGGGATCTTGATTTCGCGGTTAGTGTGAATGGCGGAAGCCCCCTTCTGTTTCGGAATGAGGGTGGAAACCAGAATAACTGGCTTACTATTAAACCAGTGGGCACAAACAGCAACAAGTACGGATTGGGTGTGAAAGCTGAGATTCGGGCGGGCAATTCATGGGAAAAGCTCGAAACCTTTGGTGGACAGGGCTACCTCACCCATCACCCTCCCTTTTTCCACTTCGGACTGGGCAATAAGAAAAAGGTCGATATTGTTCGCCTGCTTTGGCCCAACGGCGTTCTGCAGTCTGAGATAGGCCCTCCAATGAACCAGCAGATTGAGGTTCAGGAACTGGATCGAAAGGGAACCAGCTGTCCAATTCTATATGTGTGGAACGGTGAGAGCTATGAGTTTCAAACCGACTTCCTCGGGGGGAGTGCCTATGGGAACCTGTTGAGCCCAGGTGTCTACAACTATCCCGATACCGATGAGTACGTGAAGCTGAATCGAGATAGTGTCAGATTGAAGGACGGCCGCCTGGCTGTGACCATGAACAACCATCTCGAAGAAGTCATTCTTTTCGACCAGCTGGAGCTGGTTGCGGTGGATCACCCATCTGAATTCGAGGTATTCCCGGACGAAAAGCTGCTACCCGGCCCACCGTACCAGGATTTCAGGCTCTTTTCGATAAGTAATCCTCGCCTTCCTTTGAGAGCCGTTGACGGTTCCGGCAGGAGTGTCTTGGAGGAGATTAGCAGGAATGATCGTATCTATCCCGCGATTCCGGAGAGCCTACCGTTTAAGGGGTATGCGGGACTCCATGAGTTGGTTCTGGATCTAGGCTCGGCTGAGGACGAGTACTCGGTCCTGATCATGCAGGCCTGGATCGATTACGCAGACAGCACCAGCAATTTGGCAGCGTCACAGGCGGGGATTGGCCTGATTCCTCCGTACCTGCAAGTCAGAGATCAGTCGGGGAACTGGGTGACCGTGATCGAGCGGATGGGATTCCCCGCGGGGTTGCCAAAAGCAATGACCGTTGACCTCTCCGGAAAGTTCCTGTCTGCGAGTCGGGAGGTCAGAATCGTCACAAACATGAAGATCTTTTGGGATCAGATCCTTGTGGAAACGGGTGAGTATCGGACAGATTTCGAACTTCAACGGTTGAGACCGGAAAGTGCCGAACTGAGCCACCAGGGTTTTGCCAGGTTCGCCAGCCCTGATGGGCGTAAGCCGAATCGGTATTTCTACGATGAACCCGCTCCCGCCGAGTGGAAAGTTCACGTTGGAGCGTATACGCGTTTCGGCGATGTTGTTCCGCTGCTGGAAGCAAGGGACGACATGTTTGTGATCACACGCTCTGGCGATCAGATCGAAGCTCATTTTGATGTTTCACAGCTTCCCAAGCCACGGGCGGGATGGGTTCGCGATTACCTGATTTTCGTTGAAGGTTTCGGAAAGGACATGGACCCCAACTCAGCCGGTCCTCAGTTTCTCGGGCCTCTACCGTTTCACGGTATGTCGGCTTACCCATATTCAGATGGAGAGCGCTACCCTGATACCGAGGCCCACAGGAGATACCTGAGAGAGTGGAACACTCGCCTCGTGGAAAGTGCGGTCCCTGAACTCGCAGTTTCTTCGGCTGATGAGTGAACGGTAATCGGTTATCGGTAATCGGTGATCAGTAATCGCGGGTGGGTGGCGGGTGCTTTAGGGTCTGTTGCTCAAACCGAAAAAACGGAAGTTCGAAGCTCGAAATTCGAAACAATATCCAAGCTCAAATATCTAAGGACTAAAACGGGTTGTTGCCGATAACCTATTTATAAACAGTCACTTTACGGCGTTTTGACCTTAGACCTTCTAATTTTGAGCTTGTTTCGAGCTTCGGATTTCGAGCTTCGAGCTTAGCCCTCGGCCCCACGCCCAAATCCCAAGGACTTACCACCAGAATACCAAATACACCAAGAAGATTTGAGCCACGAAGAGCAAGATCCCTGCCGGCATCCCAACATCCGGTTTTACCGATTACCGATCACCGATTACCGGTTCCAGTTCCCAGTCCCTCCTGTGTTATCGTTTGAAACGTATGATTGCAGCAACGCAGGTTAGAAAAGGAATGGTCATCATTTACAACGGAGCCCTGCACCGGGTCCTCGAGTTCCAGCATCGAGCGCCGGGCAAAGGAGCGGCGTTTGTTCGCCTGCTGCTCAGGAACCTGGAGTCGGGTGGTTCATATGAGCACCGTTTCGCCTCAGGTGACGCCATTGAGAGGGCGATGTTGGAAGAGCACGAAATGGAGTTTCTTTACAAGGATGGGAACCATTACCATTTCATGAATACTGAGAACTACGAACAGAGCGCTCTGGGTGGGGAGACTCTCGGCGACTACACGAAATTCATCAAGGAGGGCCAGAAGATTCAAGTGCAGTTCTATCAAGAACGAGCTATCGGCATTGATGTGCCAACTTCTGTCGAACTGGAGGTCGTCGAGACGGAGCCCGAACTGAAAGGGGCCACAGCCAGCAATTCTCCGAAGCCGGCAACCCTTGAAACCGGTACTGTCATTCAAGTTCCTCCCTTCATCAAAATAGGCGACGTTGTCCGCGTCGGTACCGCCGAGGGGAAATATCTCGAGAGAGCCTGATAGAGCGAGGGTAAGCTAAGGACAGAATGCCCTTCTGATGTGGTTTTGTTAAGTCGCGTTCCCGACGGATTCGTCGATGCTTCGATTCTTGAATTTAGTGATAGCAAGGGCGCTTGGATTTGAGCGTTGAGCGTGAGCAACTGGAAGTAGATGTTCTTTTTGTCGGTGCCGGGCCGGCATCGCTGAGCGCTGCCCTTCATCTTGCCCGCCTGATCAAGGAGCATAACCAGGCTGTCGAGAGCGGTGAGAGAACAGGGGATATCCTCAACCCTGTCCTCCTGGTAGTCGAGAAGGGCAAAGATATCGGGGCGCATGCCTTGAGTGGGGCTGTGGTTGACCCGCGTGGGTTCGACGCTCTTCTTAAGGGTCTGGAATCCAGACCTCCCTACGAAGCTAAGGTAACTAACGACCTTTTGTACTATCTCACTGAGACGAAAGCGTATAGAGTGCCAATTACACCTCCCCCGCTCCAGAATCATGGCTATTATGTAGCTTCCCTCGGCCAGTTAGTGAAGTGGTTGGCCGCTCTGTGCGAAGAACACGAGGTGGAGGTTTATCCCGGCTTCCCGGGGAAAGAGATTCTGTTTGATGGGGACTCTGTCATCGGCGTGAGAATGAGTGACAGTGGAGTCGGCCAAGATGGCGAACCGAAGGCCAACTATGAACCCGGTATGGATGTGAAGGCTAAGGTAACGGTTCTGGGTGAAGGGCCGAAAGGGACCCTGTTTGGCCAAGCGGATCGTAAGTTTGGGCTGTCCTCAGAAACTCAGCCTCAGATATACGCAGTTGGCGTGAAGGAACTGTGGCGTGT
This sequence comes from Acidobacteriota bacterium, assembly GCA_030614585.1. Taxonomy (GTDB): domain Bacteria; phylum Acidobacteriota; class UBA6911; order RPQK01; family JAPXNP01; genus JAUWTT01. The sequence goes on along the minus strand of JAUWTT010000061.1, from coordinate 4,107 downwards.
CAAACGAGATCTGGAACCGGGTGTGGTTTATCACAGTCTTGGATTTCCACTGAGATCGAATGAATTCGGTGGCGGGTTTGTCTACACGATGCAGGATGGACTCATTGATTTGGGCTTGGTGGTTGGCCTCGACTATGAAGATCCGAGAACCGATTGCCATCTGCTCCTGCAGCGGTTGAAGCAGCATCCCTTTATTAAGGACCTTATTGCGGGTGGCGAACTGGTTTCCTATGGAGCTAAAGCCATACCGGAAGGCGGCCTTTATGCCATGCCTCGGTTATTTGCTGATGGATTGCTGGTGGTTGGTGATTCTGGGGGATTCTTGAACCCCCAGCGCCTGAAGGGGATTCACCTGGCGGTAGAGTCTGGAATGCTGGCGGCAGAGACGCTGTTGGAGGCGCTGGTCATGGGCGATTCTTCGGCTGAGAGACTAAGTACGTATGGAGCTCGGTTTGAAAACAGTCCAGCCCGAAAGGAACTTTGGAAGGTCAGGAATTTTAGACAGTCATTCCAAAAGGGGTTTTGGCCCGGCATGTTTCATTCTGCTTTGCAGATGCTCAGCAGAGGGCGCGGTCTTATCGATCCCATGCCGATTACCGCGGGGCATATTCTTATGCGTCCGATTTCCTCATTACCGACGTCCCCACTTCCTGAAGTCGATTTTGACGGTACTACCACCTTTGACAAGTTGAGTAGCTTGTATTACTCCGACACCTCTCACGAGGAAGATCAACCTTCACATCTGCTGATCCGGGATCCCCAGATCTGTATCGATAAATGTAGGGAAGAGTTTGGGAATCCTTGCCAGAACTTCTGTCCGGCAAGCGTCTTCGAGATCACCCGAGAGGGGGAACAGCCAAGACTCCAGGTCAATTCCTCAAACTGTGTCCACTGCAAAACTTGTGAAATCATAGATCCTTACCAAATAATACTTTGGACTCCACCAGAGGGAGGTGGTGGGCCCGACTGGAAGAAGATGTAACTTCAGGAGGCTGTGAATTGACCTTTATTTAGGTTCGCAGGCTCACTAGGTAGTTTTACTCAAGGGGTATCTCATGGAAGTTTCAATTCAGGGTGTTTATCAAGCCCGTCGCGTGGTTTCCCGTTATCTTAAACCAACACCCTTGATTCGTTATCCATTGTTGGATGATCTGCTTGGGTTTGAAACGTACGTCAAGCACGAAGACTTCAATCCGACCGGTGCCTTCAAAATCAGAGGCGGGATTAACCTGATCGCCAGTTTGAGCTCTGAGGAGAAACAACGCGGAGTAATTACGGCGACCAGAGGCAACCATGGCCAGTCGATCGCCCTGGCTTCTCGAATCTTCGGAGTCCGATGCATGGTGGGTGTCCCGGAGGGCAACAACCCCGAAAAGAACCAGGCGATGGAAGCCTTTGGCGCGGAGTTGCTTATTCACGGGAAAGACTTCGACGAAGCGCGGGAGAGAGTCGAGGAAGTGCAGGCCGAAAAAGGAATGCGGTATGTGCATTCCGGGAACGAACCTCCTCTTATACATGGTGTCGGAACCTACGTTCTCGAAATAGTCGAGGCGCTTCCCGACCTTGATTACCTGATTGTACCCATAGGGGGCGGTAGCGGTGCTGCCTCTGCTCTGACGGTGCTAAGGGCGATTAATCCCGCGGTGAAGGTGGTCGGAGTTCAAGCCGAAAAGGCCCCCTCCATCTATCTTTCCTGGAAAAAGGGCAGCATTGTCAAAACCGATTCTGCAGATACGATTGCGGATGGATTGGCGACTCGGGTTCCTTTTGGGCTCACCTTCTCGATTCTCCGGAACCAGATTGATGACATCGTGACGGTGAGTGAGCAGGAGCTTCGACTCGCTGTCTTTCAGATCTTCCGGACCACACACCATATCGCCGAACCCGCAGCAGCTGCGACTGTGGCGGCTGCGGTCAAGCTCGGCAGCCGGTTCTCCGGAAAGAAGGTGGTGCTGGCACTGACGGGGTGCAATATCGATTCAGTTCTCCTTCGAGATATCCTGGTGGAACACTCGTCCTAACCGGGGCAATCTGAAGATTCGCCACCAAGTCACCAAGAGCACCAAGAATCAAGGGTTTAGCAAACCTAACCACCAAATCACAAAAGCACTATGAATTCTTTGTGATTTAGTGACTTTGTGGTTTGAATTATCCGGTCTAAAGCCCAGAGGCCCGGCCAGTTTCAACCGTGTAAAAAACGAGCTGGCTCCAGGCCAATCGACGAAAACTTCAAAAATATTCCCCTTTGCGTGAAACTTTAGTGTCTGAAAATCTGTCTATATCGGTGGAGCCAGTCATGAGTATGTTTGTATGTGATAGAAAGACGGTACGCGATTTTTTGAATGAACAGCTTCGAGAAGACGAAAGATTGGACTTCTTGCTTCATCTCGATGATTGTCCGAACTGTTGGGAAACAGTGTATGCCGCCACCAAGGCCACTCACCCGCATTTTTATAAGCGGGCACCCAAGAATGCGAAGTTCACTGATGCCGAACTAAAGAAGCTCGAAGCCGGAAAAGACCGTAAAGAAGAAATATTCGAAGTAGCCTGAACGTACCTTGTAAGCCCCAAGCACCAAGTCCCAACCCCCAGCCCCTGACTTCCCCTGGGAACCATGACTGCTGCGCGTGGTCACGGTTGCATCGCTGTTAGCTTTTCTCGTAGGCTAGGTGTCCTCACTATGGATTCCACTGCTACATGGGAAGAGAAGTGTCGGCGGTACCTTTTGATCGCTTCGCAATTCCGCCTTGGCGATTTGCCGACCGAAAAAACACACCCTGCAACAGGCGACTTGTCGACACTTGCTTCCGAAGACTTGCCCCGGGCGTTGAAGGTCATGAAATCAATTGATTCTTCGGCTCTGAATCAACTGGTTCAGAAGCTCGATAAGCTCCAGAAGCTCGGGATTGCCATTGATTCGACTCTTCAGTCCGGCCATCGTGTATTCATCTGTGGGTGTGGGTCAACCGGACGGCTGGCGCTGACTCTGGAGACGCTCTGGCGAGAAAGCTTCAATGGAACCGGGCTTTCCGAAAGTGTGTGTGGATTCATGGCAGGAGGTGACGTCGCTCTAATCAAGTCGATCGAAGACTTTGAGGATGTCCCCGCATATGCGGAGCGACAGTTGGTGGAGTACGGATTCGGAGAAGGGGATCTGCTCATCAGCTGCACCGAAGGGGGAGAGACTCCCTTCGTGATCGGGGCAACCGAGAAGGCTCTGGAACTATCGAGTCGGCCCCCCTTCTTTCTGTACTGCAATCCTGACGAAGTCCTCTGCAGGCTTGTGGAGAGATCCAGGCGAGTGCTTCAGAATCCCTGCATTGAATCGATCAGCCTGAATGTGGGGCCGATGGCCCTCTCGGGGAGTACTCGGATGCAAGCCAGTACGGTTTTGATGGCGGCTGTGGGATTCTGTTTGCTCTACGCTTCCGAACCTTTCGACAAAACAGCCGATGGCATCCGTTCTCTGATTTCAGCTTGGGATCGACTCGACACCGGTTTTCTGGAGAGCTTTGTGGTCGCCGAATCGGCTTTTTATCAGAGTCAGGAGTTCTTGTTCTATGAGACAGACGAGCACTACGGGATCTCCATACTGACGGACACGACCGAACGGGCTCCCACTTTCAGCTTGTTGCCTTTCGAGAACGTCGATGGCCATCAGTTACTACCCTCCTGGTGTTACCTTCTGTTTACTGCTTCTGAGGACAGCTCCACAGCCTGGGAATCGCTCCTTCGCAGGCCGCCGAGGACTCTGGAATGGGAAGAAATCGGGAATGTTGCGTCGGCAAAACGGTTGCTCGGGTTTGACTTCAGCAGGAAGCTGATAGAGCGGCGGCGAAGGCAGACAGGGAATGCGCCCCATCACCATTTCAAGATTCATGGGACAGAACAGGGGATTCGATTCGAGCTGGAAAATCTAGACCATACCGTGGAGACCGAGGGGCTCGACCATTTGCAGGAACATCTTCTGCTCAAACTGTTGTTGAATACGCACTCCACCTTGGTGATGGGGCGCCTTGGCCGGTACGAGGGAAATGTCATGACCTGGCTACGCTCGAGTAACAACAAGCTCGTAGACCGAGCCATTCGCTATATTGATGCACTGCT
>JAUWTT010000486.1 GCA_030614585.1 Acidobacteriota bacterium | reverse complement strand
GAGGCATTGGGTCCGTGGAAGTCTCCTTGCCTGAATTGCGGCATGAGGTATCTGGATCGAGAATCATGTACTCGCCTCCGAATCCCGACCCCACCGATTACAGGAATCAGTCGATTCAATTGTTTTCCGTGAACTACATGCAGGTAACGAAGCCTACAAAGGCAAGTTGGATTTACCGAAGCGGTCCCAGTGCGCCTGCCGATCCAACCGGCTGGAAACCTGTGCAACTGGTTCCGGAGAATGCGAAGGCCGGCAAGGGTGGGTTTCCTTTGACTGTCCAACCACTCAACAATCAAGCGATCTGGATCGAGGTCTACACGGGTAGAGATCGTCCGTCCGGCGTTTATCGGGGAACCATTCAGGTTACGGCGGATGGCCAGGAATACTCTCTTCCACTCGAACTGCGTCTGTTCAATTTCAATTTGTCTGACAAGAATGCGATTCATGCGATGGTCTTCTTTCAAGGTGATCAGCCGGTTCTTTATCAGGGACATCGGCTGGACACCGAATACCATCGGTTTGCCCATCGCAATCGGATCGAGTTGGTGCATGCCTACAGTATTGAATCCGCGACGGAGAACCGGCAGCGATTCCTGGGGGGTGATTTCACTAACGAGGAGAGTTATGTCGGTCCGGGCGAGGGCGTCGGCAACATCATCATACCGAATACCTTTTACGGTCCAGGATCCGATTATGATGATCGGGAAAGCGCATGGCGGACGTCGGACCAATGGATCAACTTTCTCGACGCGAACCTTCAGGAGTATTTGACGTTCGTATATATGCCTGATGAGCCGGACTCCTCCCAATTCAATCGGATTCGCAATATTGCGGACAACATCCACTCCAATCCGGGTCCCGGACGAAGACTCCCCATCTTTGTGACAGCTGCTTATACGGCGGCATTGGACACCAGAATCGATTACTGGTGCACGGGGCCCCAGGGCTACGACATCGAGCGAGCACTCAAAGAGCGGGAGAAAGGGCATGAGTACTGGATCTATAACGGGGGGCGTCCATTTGCCGGTGCTGTTGTGATCGATGCTCCGGCAACTGACCCACGTGCCATTATCTGGGCTTGTTTCAAGCACGGGATTGATTTGTATTTTTACTGGAGTTCAGTTCACTGGCGCCACAATCATCAAATGAAACCAGGGGTTCCGCGGAACCAGGACGTCTGGGGCAATCCAATCACCTTCGATACTGGTGGGTCTTATGCCAATGGTGATGGAGTCCTTATCTACCCTGGTGAAGAAGTGCTTCACCCCGAGCATGACCGGGGGATTCCGGGTCCGATCTCAACGATTCAGCTGGCCAATTTCCGACGAGGATTGCAGGACCACCAATATCTGGTGATCGCTAGCCGTCTTGGACTGAAGAAGTTGACTGAAGAAGCTCTCCAGGAAGTCGTCCCACGCGTCTTTTCAGACACGGGAGAGAACATTGGCTTTGCGGAACTCGAGGAGACCTTCGAAAGCGCCCGGTTTCGCCTCGGACTTGCCATTGAGGAAGCGCGTCAACTCAGAAGGCGACGCTAGGGAATTGTGAACGGACAGATCGTTGCGATCGCGCCTACTCCTGTTTCAAGTCAACAGCCGAAACCTCATTCCTACAAGTCATAGAACCGAGTATCAACACCTTTCAACATCTTGGCAACGTAGACGATCTGGCCCGTATGGTAACTGAAGTGTTCCACCACATGAATGATGGCTTGGACCAGCGTCACTTCATAGGCTTGGATCTTCCTCTTGGCAAGAAGGGTTGTCCGATCCATTTTCCTCAATACGTCGACGGCCTCGGCGACGGTATTCTCGAGTTTCTCGATCAATTCCTGGGCCGGCATCGGGCCTTGCTCCAGGAACTCCTGAGCTCGTTGGCGACCGTCTGGAGCCTCGCCGACGCCCGAAACAATCCACTGCCGAACGTTCCCGTTCAGATGAAGCACCATGTTACCGACGCTGTTGCTTTGCGGATTGGGTCGCCACCACAATTCATCTTCGGAAAGGAGAGCGATGGCCGCCTGTACCTTGGGAAGGAAGTCCTCAGCGAGGAATCGTTCGGACTGTCGAACGAACTCCTTGCTAAGAGTCATCTCTCTCATGGCTGTCATTCTTCTTGTCGAAAGTTGGCCTGGTCGAACGGTTAGCCAAGTCCCAGGCGCAGAGAAAAACCAGTCGAGCCACTCTTTCCATCTTGGGGTAGTTAATTTTTTCGGCCGTATCTGAGGTTTGGTGATAGTCGGGGTGGAGGCCCGTTGTGAACAGTAAGGCGGGAACCCCCTTCGCGAGGAATGGCCAGTGGTCAGACCGGGCAATCAGTTTCAAGGGATGATTCTCCAGATCGTACAAGAAATCAATCCCTATCTCAGCATTGTTCTGCTCAACCAATTGCTTCATGTCTTTGCTTCTGCTGAAGCCGAGCACATGCAACGTGTTTGCGTTCTCTTCAGCACTTTGCTCGTTGAGCCCTGAGAACCGGCGATCGTCCGGGTCATTTACCTCCTGGTTCCTTCCAATCATATCCATTTGCAGGACAGCAACCGTGTCCTCAAGTGCATACTGGGGACGATGCACGTAGTGCCGCGATCCAAGTAGTCCTTTCTCTTCTGCATTCCAAAGGGAAAAAACGATCGATCGTCTCGGCTTGACCCGATTCTGTACGAACGCTTCCGCGATTTCCAGAACCGCTGCTGTTCCACTGGCGTCATCGTCGGCCCCATTGAAGATGCGATCATTGCGGGCACCAATATGGTCAAAGTGGGCGCTGATCAGGACAGCCTCGTGCCTCACGAAAGGATCGGAGCCTGGGAGTTTTGCCAGGACATTCTCGACTTGGAATTGGTCGCGGGTCACGTCCGTTCGGATCATGGCTTGAAACCTGTCGAGTGGTCGGCTCTCAGGCTGATAGCGTTCGTCGATCCTTCCAACAAGGTCCTTGATGCTGATCTCACCATTCAGAACCTCGTCGAAGAAACTACGAGAAGCCCAGACCGCCGGGATATTGAGGCCCCTGGACCAGATTTCAAGCCCAAAACCTCCACTTGTCCCATCCTGTCTCCACGGCGACCGAGACTTCCTGCCACTCGTCGCTGGAGAAGTTATGATGACGCCCACAGCCCCGTGTTCCTGGGCATTTCTGAATTTGTACGGTGCCCGGCTGTAATCAGAGGAAAGGAATCCTTCGAACGGGCTTTTCGGATCTTTCTCCCCCGGCTCTCCCTCGAGAATCACGACAACTTTGTCCCGTACATCGATTCCCTGGTAGTCGTCGTAGTTAAGTTCGGGAGCAGTAATCCCGTAGCCAACGAACGCGAGGGGTCCTGATGCTTCGCCGTTTCCGCTGTAGCGAGAAGGGGCAAAATCGGTGGGGATCTCGCCTCCTACAGTCTGGCCGGTTACTGAGTCTGTGAGACGGATTTCATTGTCGTCCTGGCCCATTTGGGATCGGGTCAGCGTGACGTGTTGATAGTAGCCTCCATCGTCACCAGCAGGCTCTAGTCCCAGCATCTCGAAACTGTGGGCAAGGTACCGAGCGGCGATTTCGTTGGCGAGTGAGTCGGCCTCTCTGCCCCGCATCTCATCAGAAGCGAGAAAGGACACAATGGATTCGAGTTCCACTGCTGTAATCGAGTCCAGGGCTTCAACGCGAACAGCATCACTCTTGGCTGGCAGGTAAAGACCCAATATCGCCACAACCGTCGACAGGACGAGAACTATTGATCTTCGATTCATCTGTAACTCCCCGGACCAACGTATACGAAAGCTTCAAATTCAGAGGGAACAATCCACTATATCAGCTTCATTGGGTGCCTCGCCGGAAGTATGTATAGAGGAATTCCTACTGTAGAGGTTTCTGAGTCCGTTGAAGTACCCGGGACCGAGCCCATTCACGTTGACAAGATCGCTCCAACGGGTAAGACAATCGTATTAGATGCCGGATGCCGGATG
>JAUWTT010000441.1 GCA_030614585.1 Acidobacteriota bacterium | reverse complement strand
GCGGGTTGCTTCGAGTCTGCAGGTAAAAGCCTTGATTACCAATGAACCTCTACTCGATATTCCATTCTACAGAAGTGTATCATACAGATAAGTATGATACACTTCTGTACCATGAATCCTTTTCGTTACGGTGAGGTGGTCACAGGAAAGGATTTCTGTGACCGGCCCGCCCTCATTGAACAGTTGCGACAGGGGTTAGAGTCGGGACGTAATATGGCAATTGTCGGCGAACGCCGCACCGGCAAGACGTCGTTGATCCACGAGACGGCACGTCGCATCCGTGGGCTCCAGCTCGTCCACGCCCAGTTATGGGCCGTCAAGAGCATTGACGATGTCGCGCAGCGACTGATCGACGCGATCATTTCGAGTGAGCGCCGCCGTTCCTCAGTTATCGAGAGTATCGCTCGGGCGCTCAGCTCCCTCCGTCCCAGGATCGAGCTCGACCCTCACACCGGTCATCCGTGCGTAACCCTTGCCCCGACGCAACGGGTGACCCCAACAGGTCTCCAGGCCGTCTTCGACCTGATTGAAGACAGGGGCCGACGCCAGCGGCTTGCTGTGCTGCTCGATGAGTTCCAGGACATTCGTCGGATCGAGGGAGCCGATGCGCTGATTGGTTCTATACGTGACCGCATCCAGCGTCAAAGACGAATCGCGTTTGTGTTCGCGGGCAGTATACGACATGCCATGGAACAGATGTTCCGCGACCCCGGGAGCCCCTTCTTCAAGGCGGTGAGCATTATTGAGGTCGAGTCCCTCGAGCGGAAGCGCTTCAGAGCATTCCTCGGCCGTCGTTTCCGCGCCGGCCAGAGGCGCGTACCGAAATCATCTTACACCCGGATCTTCACGCTCGCGGAGGATAACCCCAGTGACGTTCAGCAGCTGTGTTCAGCGATCTGGGATTGCTCCGAGGTGAATGAGATGATCGGCCCGGATCAGCTTCAGCGAGCACTCGATCGAATTTTCGCAACCGAGCGCAAAGGATACGAAGCCCTGGTGCGTCCGCTAACTGACATCCAGATGCGTTGTTTGCGCGGACTGGCAAAGCTCGGAGGCAATCAGCCGCAGTCCAAGAGGTTTCTCGAGGAATCAGGAATCCAACTTGCAGCGAGTGCCAAGCGTGCCTTAGACCGCCTTATCGCCTTAGAATTGGTGTACGACCGCGACACGAACTACAAGTTCTTCGATCCGTTCTTCCGGCAATGGATTCTCACCCGATTCGGTTAACTTCCTGCGGCATTCGAAGAAAACGTGGGTGACACAGCCGAATCGGCTTGGGAGTGTGGACCTGCCGGCTTTCTTCCACTCTCCGACCGGAAATATGCAGAAGTTGCGCTAATCAACTTCCTGTTTATGCAGGAATTGCACCGCGCCACTCGCAGTTCGGCAGGTGCCACGCCACACACAGGTCTCTAAACTGCTGTTCCACAGTCAGTTAGCAACAACTCTTTCTGGCATTCCTCACTCTGGCAAGGTGATTGCTTTACCCAATTGCGAGGAACCGTTAGACGGTTTTTCGGGTGGCAGGGCAAGAAGACGTTGTGAGGTCCCGCTGTCACATCTTCTTCCGTGGAATGCAAGGGGTTTTCAGGGAAGAAGTTCACGGTAGAATAGGGGCGGCTCCAACTGCCACGAAATCATATGGGGACAACAAACAAAAAACAATCCAAGGTCGGATTTCCAACCAGGGTCGTTCTTTTCCTGATCGGTTTAATATCTCTGGCTCTAATCTTGAGCGCCGGACATTCAATTATCACCCACAAGGAACAAAGAGCGGAGTATCTCGAAAATCGTGCCCGCGACCTGGCCATGACGATCAGCCGGACGGCCGGTGGCCGTGGCCGCCGAAGCAGTCGGCTTCTTTGGGAAGAGGCGATTGCGGGCGTCTACGAGGGACGTGGGGATAGCGTGCGTTTTGTGGTACTTTTCGATGGTGATGGGGGCATCCTGGCCCACGCTGGGTTTGAAGGAGCGGTGGTCCCGGCGGACCTGACTGCACTCGAGAATCAGATTTCCTCCGGCGAGTACCTGTACGTCTATGAGATGTCCAGGAGGGGTGGCCCCTGGTGGGATACAAATCAGTTCCAGGTCAGTCGGATAGCCCTGGGTCTTAATTCCGCCGAAGCCGATTTTCTGGTGAGACAGGCTTACGTTCACTTCATCGTCTCCGGAATCGCTCTACTGGCACTCTGGATTCTAAGCCTTTACCTAATCCACACTGTCAGACGGTTCCTTGATCTGAAGGTGCGGGAAGAGTCGGAGAGACACCTGACTGCACTCGGCAGAATGTCGGCTACACTCGCACACGAGATCCGGAATCCCCTGGGTGCAATGAAGGGGCTCACGCAGGTTGCGCGGGAGGAACTGCCTCCGGACCATTCAACGCAGGCCATGCTGAAGACGGTGGTAGAGGAAGCTAAGAGACTAGAGGGCCTGGTAACGGATCTCTTGAGTTTCGCACGAACACGGGAACTACAGTTGGCGCAATTCGATCTCGTCGGCCTCGTTGAAGAGGTCGTTACTTTGACACGACAGGAGACGGACGAAACCGAGGTCATTGTGTCGGTCTCTTCAAGCGTGGAGAAAATCACCGTTAACTCCGACCGAGACGGACTGAAACAGGTGCTACTTAACATAATCAGAAACGCTGTTGAAGCCAGTTCGCCGGGAGGGCAGGTCTCAGTTAATCTGTATGCCAAGAGAGAGAGGGCTGCTGTCATCATGGTGAAAGACCAGGGATCAGGGATTGGTGATACTGATCCAGAGGAGTTGTTTCAACCTTTCAAGACTACCAAGTTGAGAGGGAGTGGACTGGGCCTGGCTGTCTCCCGTCAGATTGTCACGCGCCTTGGAGGCCGTATTTCGCTCTTGGATAATACCGATGTGGGAGCCAACTGCACCGTTGAGATTCCCCGTGGAGGCAAGGCTTCTCTCAGGAGTGGGGTGCAGTCTGCTTTGAAAGAAGATTCTCGATAGGATTAAGCCATGTCTAGAGTGTTGCGATCCATTCTTGTAGTCGATGATGAACCCGCCCAGCGGCAATTGCTGCGGGCGACGCTCGAGAAAACTTATTCTGTTGTTTCTGCTTCCAATGGGGAACTGGCAAAGCAACTTTTGAAAAGTCGTAGTTTCGACCTGGTGATCACTGACCAGAAGATGCCCGGAATCTCTGGTATCGATTTACTGCGATGGATAAAAGAAAAGACGCCGGAGACGCCGGTTATTGTGCTGACAGCTTATGGAAAAATAGACACAGCGGTCGAAGCAGTCAAGCTGGGTGCTGAAGACTACCTTACCAAGCCGGTTGCCAGCCCCGAGGAGTTGCGTCTGACCGTTGCACGATGTCTCCGAGAACGGACGTTCATTGCTCGGGAGGCCATACACGAGGAAGAACAGGAAGCTGAGTTTCCTTCCGATATCATTGCCCACAGCCGGGAGATGAGACAGGTTCTGAAACTCGCGAGCCAGGTTGCTCCTCAGCCGACGACCGTTCTTCTGACTGGCGAGTCCGGTACCGGCAAGGAAGTGGTGGCCCGGTTCATTCATCGTCGCAGCGACCGTTCGGACGGGCCTTTTGTTGCCATCAACTGTGCTGCGCTGACCGAGACGCTGCTTGAGTCGGAGCTTTTCGGACACGAGAAAGGTGCCTTCACAGGGGCAACTCAGGCGAAGCAGGGAAGATTTGAACTCGCCCACGGGGGGACCCTTTTCCTGGATGAGATCGGCGAAATGGGGAAGGATTTGCAGACCAAGCTGCTTCGTGTCTTGCAGGAGCGACAGTTTGAGAGAGTTGGAGGGACGAGAGCGATTGTGGTTGATGTGAGGGTAATCGCTGCAACGAACAAGGATCTCGAAAAGGCGATGGCGGAGCACAGCTTTCGTGATGACCTCTACTACAGGCTTAACGTTTTCCCGATTCATATAGCTCCTCTTTGCGATCGCCGGGAGGACATCATGCCGATGAGCCTTCACTTTCTTGAGAAGATCTCCAAGAGGATGGGGCTCAACCCGAAACAAGTAAGCCCGGATGCGAAAAAAGCGATTCTCTCCTATGACTGGCCGGGAAACGTGAGAGAACTCCAGAATGCAATCGAACGGTCGCTAATCTTGAGTAGCACCGCTGAGATTGAAGTGGAAGATCTTCCTCTTCGGCATCCATCAGATGGGCAGAAGTCGGGGAAACTGAATCTCACACTGGCCGAAATGGAGAAGACAGCCATTTTGGATTCATTCGAGCGGAATGATGGTGATCGACAGGCGACAGCGGAAGAACTCGGGATCAGTCTCCGGACGCTTCAATACCGCCTGAAAGAATATGGTCTGACGCGCCCGTAAGCT
>JAUWTT010000528.1 GCA_030614585.1 Acidobacteriota bacterium | reverse complement strand
ATGGAAACCGTCAGAGCTCCAAGATCTTCCGGACTGGTTGACGAACTGAATCGGGTCACCCAATTCACAAGGCCCGGCCGGTTCAAGAGCCAGTCAAACGCCCGCGGTGTGTGCCGAAATATCGACGATTTTTCCTGCAGATAGACATTGATTGCTCCATAGAAAACGGAGTTCACACTCACGTTGGCTTCGTCTGTCCTCGACGGGGTGTATGTAGGCAGAAGGGTCACTTCGTGCCCTTTTGAGATGAGAGCCGCTGCCAGAGTATTGTCGTGGATGCAGCTGCCACAATACATCCCTGCCGCACCAGCCGTTATGTAAACAAGTCTCACTATCCTCTAGCTCCTCCCGCGAGCAAGTCCGGCGCGGCGAGGCCGCAACCAGTTCCGGGCTTTGCCCCCAGGGATGAATATGTATTCCCTCGAATTCTCACCGATTCTCCCACAGGTACCGGGAGATCTTCCCACCAATTGGTTTCGCTGATTCTACTTATCTGATGAAGTCCACTCCGAGGTAAATTGCAAAGGGATTCGCTGGAAGCACAGATGCCGATCCGAACCCTCTGGTTTCATACTCTCTTCCAGTGAGATTCTTCAGATTGAGGCTCAGCTGCCAGGTATCGAGGCGATAGGAGACCGAGGCATCGAAGATCAGCGAATCATCGATCGCAAAGCGGTTATCCGGAGCTATGAACTGCTCGCTCAGATAGCGGGTGCCACCCCCCAATGTAAAGCCACTTCCGAGTTCCTTAAGAAGATAAAGGCTGAGAATGTGCTTCGGCGCGAAGGGCGCTGTATTGCCGGAGCGATCCACCAGGATAGGGGGGAACTGGCCAAAGCTTGGGTCGATCAGCTCTGTAAAACGGGTGAGCTCCCCGTCGGTAAAGGCGTATGAACCGAAAAGGTGGAGTCCCGTGGCCAACTCCCCGGTCAAGTCGAATTCGATGCCGCGTGAGCGTTGGTCACCCTGTTGCTTCTGCACTCCAGACTCATCAGGGATGGCAATGTTCGTCCTCTCTAAATTGTAGACAGCCAAACCGATCAGGAACTTTCCATCCATCAACTTGGCTTTTCCACCGATTTCGAACTGATTACTCTCTTCTGGATTCTGCGGCCCAACCACCTGGCTCGACGGTGGTGCGAAAGCCCGACTGAAATTTGCGTAAAGTGCAATGTCCGGAAAAATTGAGTAACTGAGACCCAGCGAGGGGCTGAAGTTTTGGCTCTTACGCACCAGTCCGCTAAGGCTATCCTCGAAATTAATCGAATCGAAGCGCCCACCGACGAGGAATCGTAAACGGTTGGAAATAGTGATGCTGTCAAGGACGTAAGGAGCGATCACCCAACTCCGCGTATCGGCGGCCTGACCCAGGGAGGGAATGTTGTAGAGGGGAGGTTGTGCCGTTTCAATCGGGTCATAAAGGTCAATCGGGGGAAGAGCAGCCAGGTCGAGAGTAAACACATCCCCCAACCGACTTACCTCGAAGCCAACCAGAAGATCATGTCGCACGCGACCAGTCTGAAAGGTGGCCGAGAGCTCGGTCCGATCTCCAAAAAGGCGTTGTCGATCATCCAGACGAAGAAGAGCACGGTAGACGTCGGCACTCCCGGCCTGGTTTGGAAAGACTGCTGCAAAGATGGTGCCGTCGGACTTCCAGTCCAGGTCAGTGTAGTAGAACTTGTTGCTCAAGGTTATGGTGTGGCTGAAGGCCTTTGAAAAACCGATTTGGGTCCGGTAGACATTCTGCTTTGAAGCATCAAACGGAGACTGATAGGAGCGGGTCCGGGGAACGTCGGGAATCTCATTCATGAAGAGTGGGATTCCCGAATCGGGCTCATAGTCATTGTGAACGTATTCAAAGTTGACCGTGAGAAGACTCGTCGGACTCAGCTGAAAACTGACAGCCGGGTTGATCCCGCCTTGCCAGTTGTCCTTGGAGTCTCGGTAACCATTGGAGCTTCTGCCGAACAGATTCATGCGAAACGCGAGATTCCCCTCGGAACTTACCCGATTGAGATCAAGAGTCCCCTTGACCGTTCCGAAAGACCCGAATGAACCTCCGACTCTGGACAGATTCTCAAAGACAGGAGCCTTCCTGACCAAATTGACACTCGCCGCCAGCGGGTTGCCACCGTACAGAAAAGCACCCGGACCTTTCAGGACCTCGACCCGCTCCACGTTGTAAAGATGATAGAAGGCCACCTCCGGCGCGGGCACCCCGTCGGTCAGGACCAATCCTGACGAGAGAGAGTCGAACCCTCGAACCGTAAAGAAGTCGAAGACGCCGAAGCCTGTATGCGCGACCGCCCCGCTGACATTCCGCAGGGCATCTCCCAATACCTCGGCTCTCTGAGAATCAATAAGACCCTCCGTCACGACGGCTACACTCAAAGGAGTAAGGTGGAGAGGAATCGGAAGCTTCGTCACTTCGGCACTCTGGGGAGGGAGAAGAGATTCCGTGTCCTCTTCGACCAACACATAACTCGACAGCTCTTTGTCCTGTCCCCCTTCTTCAGTTTCAGAGCCGGATTTCGTTTTGGCGTCCTGTTGGGCCGGGATCTCTCCCGCCAGAAGCCAGGCAGGTGTCAGCTGAAAGCAAATTCCAAGGATCAGAAGGCGCAGCATCATTCAGACAACGAACTTGAGAATCCCCGGTCACAGAGTAGTTTCCAGGTCAGCATTGTGGATTATACGAAGGCCGGGACCGAAAAGGGCGCCCGGCACCTTTCTATCTATCGATTTCATTGGGCAACATTTACCTCATTCGGACGCAAAGCAGTATACCAGCCCATCTTCGGTGCCGATGACGATCCTGTTCTCCGCGACTCCCGGAGAAGCGAGAAAAGAGCTGCCAGAGTCAAAATCCCAGACAGACTTACCGGTTGCCAGGTCCAGGATGTAGAGTTTCCCGTCTCCCGAGGCGGACACCACTCGGTCACCAACAATGACAGGGGAGGAGTCGATCCGAGCTTTAGAGGTAAACGTCCATACGGCCACGCCATCCCTCCGACGAATGGCATGCAGCATCTTGTCTCGTCCTCCGACGACGACCCATTGATCAGTGACAGCTGCGGAAGAGTAGAAGGGGAAATGACGTTGCGGATGTTCGTAGCGCCAGATGACTTTGCCGGCGTTCAGATCAACACCAAGGACTTCATTGTCAAAGGTACCGAAATAAGCCAATCCCTCGCGAATCGCAGGGCTCGCCCCCATATAGGAGCCAATCTGAAGCTTCCTGACCTCTTCACCACTGGCAATATCAATCTCTCGCAGATAGCCGTCACAACCCCCGATTACAGCTTTGCCCGCAAGAATGGCCGGAGTGGCATGGACATAGCCCTCGGTCTCGAATTTCCAGAGGACTGAGCCGTCAACAGTTGAGAAGCAGTAAAGGAACCCGTCGTAGCTACCGACCAATATCCGGTCCTCGAAGAGGTTCGGCGAAGAGGAGAACTCCCCCAAACCCTCGAAACGCCACCGCTGCTTTCCGGTCGCCGCATCAACCGAGTAGAAGTTGCCAATTTCATCACCAAAGTAAACGGCGCCATCCACCACAAGCGGTGAGGATTTGATCATATCGTCGGCCTTGAATTTCCATTTCAAACTTCCATCAGCCAACTTCAGTGCGTAGAGGAACCCGTCCAGCGTT
>JAUWTT010000284.1 GCA_030614585.1 Acidobacteriota bacterium | reverse complement strand
TTGAGACCCAGTTGGTGACAGAAGGCGATCGAACTCGGATCGCCGCCATGCTCGCCGCAGATTCCTACTTCGAGCTCAGGCCTCTGGCCCCTGCCCTTCTCAACCGCCATCTGCATCAGCTGACCGACACCCTCTTGATCTAAAGACTGGAACGGATTCTCCGGCAGAACTCCCTGCTCGACATAGGTCAAAAGGAACCGTGCCTCGGCATCGTCCCTCGAGTAGCCAAAGGTCATCTGCGTCAGGTCGTTCGTCCCGAACGAGAAGAACTGAGCAACTCCGGCGATCTGGTCAGCCGTCACTGCGGCGCGCGGGATCTCAATCATGGTCCCGAACTTATACTCGACGGTAATCCCCTTCTCCTCCATCACGGTTCTCGCCACATCCAGGAGAATCGGCTGGATCACCTTGAGTTCATTGACATGTCCGGCCAGCGGAATCATCACTTCAGGTTTGACGACAACACCTTCCTTGGCCTTGTTGCAAGCGGCCTCGAAAATCGCCCTGACCTGCATCTTGACCAGTCCCGGCATGATGATACTCAACCTGACACCGCGCAGGCCCATCATCGGGTTACTTTCGTGAAGCCCCTCGATCGCGGCCAGCAGGCCCTCTGCTTCCGGAAGACCGTCAGTTTCCTGCTTGATGCGTTTCGTGAGGACCTTCTCGAGAACCTCATCGTGATCGGGAAGGAACTCGTGAAGCGGCGGGTCGATCAACCGGATAATTACGGGCAGACCGTCCATTGACTGGAAAATACCCTCAAAGTCACTCCGCTGCATCGGAAGGAGCTCATCCAGGGCGCTCTGTCGAGTCTCATCGTCCTTGGCGAGGATCATGCGCTGGACGATCGGCAGTCGAACTTCCTCGAAGAACATGTGCTCAGTTCTGCAGAGCCCTATACCCTGTGCCCCATAGCTACGGGAACGCTCGGCATCGGCGGGGTAGTCAGCGTTCGCCCAAACCTGCAGGCGACGGATTTCGTCGGCCCAGGAAAGCAGCGTTAGCAGGTCTGTTTGCTCTTCAAACTTGGGAGAAACCGTCGGAATCTCACCCAGGAAGACTTCTCCGGTGGTTCCATCAATTGACACCCAGTCGCCTTCTTTGATGATCTGACCATTGGCCTCAAACTGGCGAGCCGCACCGTCAATGCTGACATCACTTGCTCCACAGACGCACGGGACACCGAACTGCCGGGCAACAACCGCGGCATGACTGGTAGCGCCACCCTCACTGGTCAAGATCCCTTTAGCAGCCAACATTCCAGGCACGTCGTCCGGCTTGGTGAAGGGGCGAACCATGATGACGGCCTTCCCGGCTTTGCCCCACTCTTCGGCCAAATCGGCGTCGAAGGCAGTTATGCCCACCGCAGCACCAGGCGATGCGTTGACTCCCTTGCTCAGGAGCCTACCTGCAGCGGCTGCAGCACTCTTGGCATCCACATCAAACATTGGATGCATCAGTGAATCGACATCCGCCGGCTTGACTCTCTTCACCGCCTCCTTACGGTCGATAAGACCCTCGTTGGCCATATCCACCGCAACCTTGACAGTTGCCCTTGCAGTCCGTTTTCCATCCCGGGTCTGCAGCATCCAGAGCTTTTTATTCTCGATTGTGAACTCAACATCCTGCATTTCGCGGTAGTGATGTTCCAATTTCTCGCAGATCTCCTGAAACTCCTTGTAGGCCTCTGGAAGATCCTGCTCGAGTTCATGTATCGGCTTGGTGTTCCTGATTCCGGCGACAACATCCTCGCCCTGTGCGTTCAGGAGATAGTCGCCGTAAAGCTTGCGCTCACCGGTAGCCGGGTTGCGGGTAAAAGTAACGCCGGTCCCTGAGTCCCAACCCATGTTTCCGAAGATCATGGTTTGGATAACGACACCGGTTCCCAGGTCGTGCGAGATGCCGGCCGCGTTGCGGTAGTCAATGGCCCGTTTCCCGTTCCAACTCTTGAAGACGGCTTCCGTGGCGAGCTTGAGCTGCTCGTAAGGATCCTGCGGAAAAGCGAAACCCTTTTCACTGAGGATGATTCCCTTGAATTCCTCGGTCAACTCCTTCCAGTTCTCAGCCGTAAGATCCGTGTCGACCTTGGCTCCCACTCTATCCTTAAGAGAGTCGAGTGCATGTTCAAAGAGTTCGTCGTCCAAGTCGAGAACAACCGACCCGAACATCTGGACGAGCCTTCGATACAGGTCATACACAAAGCGTCCGTTACCTGTTAAGGCAATCATGCCTTGAGCCGTCTCGTCGTTCAGCCCAATGTTCAACACGGTGTCCATCATTCCCGGCATGGAAAACTTGGCACCCGATCGGCAGGATACGAGGAGGGGATTCTGAGGATCGCCAAACTTCTTTCCAGTGAGCTCCTCGACCCGGCGCATGGCTTCCCGTTCCTGTTCCAAGACGCCTCCGGCAATGTCTTCACCCTGGCTGAGATAGGCAAGACAGGCCTCCGTGGTAACCACAAAACCGGGAGGTACCGGCGCGCCGATCCTGGTCATCTCGGCCAGGTTAGCGCCCTTGCCGCCCATCAAAGACCGTACGTCTTCCCAGTCTCCCCCAACATACTTCTCAGCTTCCTCAACTTCCTCGAAGAGGTATAACCATTTCTCTCCCATTTTTTTCTTTCCCTTTCCTTTTCCTGAGTTGCCACTGAGTGACTTAACCACCGCGAGGTAGTGGAACTGAGGATTCTCAGCTCCTATTTACCCTTTGAAATGGCACTTTAGAGTCTCAGGTCGAATGACCAATACAGAATGGTCTAATTTACTTAGAAACCTCTTAACTTACTCGTAATAGTCCAACCCCAGATGGGTTATCTGATCCTCACCCTTCAGGTACCGGAGTGTGTTCTTCAGCTTCATCAGTTGGATAAACAGATCATGTTCCGGATAGAGACCCGGTGCCGTCATCGGACTCTTGAAATAGAACGACAACCACTCCTGGACACCCGACATCCCCGATCGTCGCGCCAAATCGAGGAATAGCACTAGATCCAGTGCCAGCGGAGCCGCCAGGATGCTGTCGCGACACAGAAAATCAATCTTGATCTGCATCGGATATCCCAGCCACCCAAAGATGTCGATGTTGTCCCAACCTTCCTTGTTGTCCTTGCGAGGCGGGTAATAGTTGATCCTGACCTTGTGGTAGAAATCGTCGTACAGCTCAGGGTACAGACTCGGCTGAAGAATATGTTCGAGCACCGATAACTTGCTCTCCTCTTTCGTTTTGAACGACTCAGGATCGTCCAGGACTTCTCCGTCCCGGTTCCCAAGGATGTTCGTAGAGAACCAACCGGACAGACCCAGCATTCTCGCCTTCAGGCCCGGTGCGATGATGGTCTTCATCATGGTCTGCCCAGTCTTAAAATCCTTCCCACACAGAGGGACCTGATTCTCCTGAGCAAGCTCCGCGAAGGCTGGAATATCCACCGTCAGGTTCGGAGCACCGTTGGCAAATGGGATCCCCAGCTTGAGCGCGGCGTACGCATAGACCATGCTGGAAGGGATGTTCACGTCATTATTCTCGAGACCCGCTTCCAGGTTTGCCAGTGACTGATGAACGTCTGATGGCTCAATGAAGATCTCCGTGCTTCCGCACCAGATCATCACGAGGGACTCCACCTGCTTTTCTTCTTTGAACCTGCGGATGTCGTCCATCACCTGACCAGCCAGTTCCAGCTTGTTGGCCCCCTGTTTAACATGAGGCCCATCAAGCAGTTTGACATACCTGCGATCAAACACAGCCTTGAACGGCCGGAGGTTCTCAAGTTCCGGTTTCAGCTGCTCCAACAGCTTCTCCTGAAGCACACCGCATTTCATCGCCGCAGCGTAGGCCGAGTCTTCGAAGAGGTCCCAAGCCGCGAATTCTATGTCGTCAACCCCGTACAAAGGCACGAAATCAGCGATCCTGGGCACCCGATTCTCGTTTCTCTTGCCCAGTCGAATCGTTCCCATCTGTGTCAATGATCCAAAAGGTTCCCCCAAACCTTTCCTGATCGCTGCCACACCCGCTACGAACGTCGTGCTGACGGCTCCCAGGCCAACCAACAATACTCCGAGCTTTCCTTTCGTCGGTTCTATCTGTACACCGCTATTTTCCATTCTGATCTCCTCTTCTTACTATTTCTGATATATCTGCGATTGACAGAAACAGATCTGAGATTCCTTTGAGCAACGCCAACCGGTTATTCCTCAGGCCGGCATCGTCGGTCATCACGAGGACCTTGTCAAAGAATCCATCAACCGTGACCCTGATCCCCGCGATCAGTTTCAAAGCAGTCCCATAATCCTTCTGCTCCACACAATCTTTCACCCTGGGCATCAGGTTCTCGCAGGCAGAATGAAGCTCCTGCTCCTCTGCCTCGACAAGCTTCGAAACCTCCAACGGGGTAATCTCACCCTCGAACTTGTTGAGAATGTTCTTGGTTCTCTTGAAGGCAACTGCCAGTGCTTCAAAATCCGGCTCTCCCTTGGTTCTAGCCAGCGCTTCCGCCCGACGAAAAGCGTCATGGACAGTTGTCAATCCACTTGACAGCACCGCTCTGAGGACATCGTGGGACAACCCCTCGCGCCGGAAGATGTAGTCAACCCTCTTCTCCAAGAATCTCCAGACATCTTCAAAAACGTCTGCGGCGGGTCTCTCTGTCGAAAACTCCCGCTGCGCCATTCTTATCAACTCAGCCATGGGCACTTCAAGAGCGCTACTGAGCAACAAAGAAACCAGCCCCTGGGCTTGACGTCGCAGGCCAAAGGGATCACTCGATCCAGAGGGGATTATATCAACCCCAAAGCAGCCGACGATCGTGTCTATTCGATCCGCAATAGACAGAAGCACTCCTGTCCGGGTCTTCGGCAGGGCATCGTCCAGCGCGATCGGTTTATAGTGGTCATAAACAGCTTTCCAAACCGCTTCCGGGTAGCCCTCCCGGCAAGCGTAAAGCCCTCCCATGATCCCTTGAAGTTCGGGGAACTCCCTGACCATATCCGTAGTCAGATCGGCCTTGCACAAAAAGGCAGCCGTTTCGAGGTCTTCACCTCCACCCAGACCCTTACAGATACTCCGCAGTCGGTTAGTCTTCTCCAGATAGGAGCCCAACCGTTCCTGGAACAGGACATGCTCCAGATGTGGAACCCTCTCCTGGAGAAGCTGCTTCTGATCTGTTTCCCAAAAAAACGCAGCATCTTCCAGACGCGCCTGAAGGACCTTTTCATGCCCCTTTCTGATCCCTCCATCCGGGTCGCCATCCGTATTCGCCACAGTCAGAAAGCTCGAAGCCAAATGGCCTTCCTCATCAACCAGTGAAAAGTATTTTTGATGGAACCGCATCACGGTGACGAGAACTTCTTCCGGAATCTGAAGAAAAGACTCGTCAAAGTCCCCTCTAAGCACCGTCGGGTATTCGTTGAGGTATACGACCGTTTCCAGAAGCTCATCATCCTGTCGAAGCTTCAAGCTTCCTGCTTCGAGTGCGAGGCCTTCAACTATCCTGCTCCTTCTATCGGCTGAGTCCGCAAGGACAAAGTTCTCTTCCAGGCAAGTGAGGTAAGCGTCAACATCCTTTACTGGAATCACAGCTTCTCCACGGAGACGATGTCCTCGGGTCGTGCGACCAGACTTAACACCTTCAAATTCGAAGCCGATTTCGACGTTGTTCCACAGGCAGACATACCAGCGCAAAGGACGAATGAACCGGAACCTGCTTTCATTCCAGTACATACTCTTTGGCCAGGAGATTGAAGCAATGATTTCTGGAATCGACTTTCCCAGAATGTCAGGAAGAGGATCACCCTCAACAAGCCTTCGTAGCGCCAAGTACTCTCC
>JAUWTT010000124.1 GCA_030614585.1 Acidobacteriota bacterium | reverse complement strand
TCGAGAGGGGTGGGGGTATGAAGAGATCACGTGTGGAAGCTCCGTTCGATAGCAAGTGAAGCGAAGTGCGAACGACGAACGACGAAGTTCGAACGGAGAAGAACGGACCTCGGATTTCAACTTACCACCAAGGCACCAAGGACACCAAGCAAACCATTAATTCTTGGTGCTTTTGGTGCCTTCGTGGTTATCTTCCTGCGACCCGACCCCAAGACTCGAGACCCAAGACCCAAGCCCTCGAGCTCCCGAGACTTTGCGACGTATTTCTTCACGCTCCAACTCTGGTAGTATCGGAGCCTTGGTTATGTGGGAGAGCGTATGAAGGGAAAGTCTTACCTCTTTGGGAGTACGCTGGTCGCCGCTTTGGGAGGATTGCTGTTTGGATATGACACTGCAGTGATCTCCGGGACGACGGCTGCGCTGGAGAAGGTTTTTCAGTTAAGCAGTTTTGGCCTCGGCTTTACTGTCGCCAGTGCCCTGATCGGAACCATAGTGGGCTCAATAGCCGTGGGCCGGCCGGCCGACCTCCTTGGGCGGCGAACCGTTCTGATTATCATTGCGGTCCTCTACTCTGTTTCTGCAGTCGGCAGCGCCCTGGCATGGGACTGGGGTTCGTTCCTCTTCTTTCGGTTCCTCGGTGGCCTTGGCGTAGGTGGAGCGTCGGTGGCTTCGCCAATGTATATCGCTGAAATCTCTCCTGCTCGTTACCGTGGACGCTTGGTGGCCATTACCCAGTTCAATATCGTGCTCGGTATGCTGCTGGCATTCTTCTCCAACTTCCAGCTTGCAGAAATGGGCCTGGGGGCGGTCGAATGGCGGTGGATGTTCGGTGTGGAGTTCTTCCCTGCGGCCGCGTTCTTCTTCTTGCTGTTTCTGACGCCCCGTAGTCCCAGATGGCTTGTATCGCAAGGGCGAATCGGGGAGGCGAGCACTGTGCTCGAAAAACTCGGTACTGATACGGGCAGCGTCGAAGATGAGATTAACGAGATTCGGGACTCGCTCGATCTGGACCACCACACCCTGAGGGAACCGCTCTTCCAGCGAATGTATCTGAAACCGATCCTGCTCGCCGTGGCTATCGCGACCTTTAACCAGCTATCGGGGATCAATGCGCTAATGTATTATGCGCCACATATCTTCAGGATGGCGGGAGCTGGACAGAGTTCGGCACTCCTACAGACCGTAGCCGTTGGCGGCATCAACATGGTATTTACGATGGCGGCTGTGCTGGTTATTGACCACTTCGGTCGACGTTTCCTGATGCTGGTTGGGTCAATCGGGTACATAGTGAGCTTGGGTATGACCGCCTGGGCCTTTTACACTTACGGGACCGAATTCACTCCCACGGGCAGCCTTGTCGTACTAGTGAGCCTTCTGGTGTTCATTGCGTCGCATGCCTTTGGGCAGGGTGCGGTAATCTGGGTGTTTCTAAGTGAGATCTTCCCCAACCGTGTACGTGCACGGGGACAGGCGCTCGGCAGCTTCACTCACTGGTTCATGGCGGCTTTGATTTCCTGGACTTTTCCGATAATTGCCGAGATATCAGGCGGACACACCTTCGCTTTTTATGCCTCGATGATGGTCCTGCAACTGCTGTGGGTGCTGCTCATAATGCCCGAAACGAAGGGTGTGCCCTTGGAGCAGATTCAAAAGAAGTTGGGGATCAAGTAATCGCCAAACTCTTAGCGAACTTGGCGGGCTTTGCGTGAAATCAATTCGGTTCACGCTAAGGCGCAAAGAATACAATCGCTCATCGGTAGGAAGATCGATGAATATCTTCAAGATGGCCTGGCGAAACGTCTGGCGAAACACACGCCGCACCACCGTAACCATTGCGGCTATGACGCTGGCGCTGATGGTGGAGGTGCTGTACTCGGGTCTCGTACTTGGCTATTTCCAGGGTCTCGAGGATGACCTCCTTGATCTGGAGGTGGGAGACGTCCAGATTTTCGCCCCGGATTATCTCGATACCCCTTCGATTTACTCCGCGATACAGGATCCCGTCCCCTTGCTCGCCACGCTGAATGACATGGGGTATCCGGCCTGTCCTCGTCTGCTGGGAGGTGCGCTGGCTGCAGCAGATGAGTCCTCGGCTGGAGTGGCGCTGAGGGGTGTCGAAGTCGATCTCGAGAAGGAAGTAACCCTGATCGACGAAAACGTGGCAGACGGAGTATGGCTCGACTCTGCTGACAAAAGAGGTGTAGTCATTGGCCGGCGCCTGGCAAGGACCCTTGCAGTCGAGCCGGGAGACGAAATCGTTCTTCTAACCCAGGCAGCAGACGGCAGCATAGCGCATGATCTCTTCAGGATTAGAGGCGTACTACTCGGGATAGCCGATGGTACCGACCGAACAGCTGTGTATATGAACGGCGAAGCTTTCCGTGAGCTTATGGAGTTTCCCGAGGGGGTTCATCAGGTGATTGTGCGGCGGCCCCAAGATGTTGACCTCAAGTCCGCGGCTCAGGCCATCGGTCAGGTGGCAACCGGTCTCGATGTGAAGACATGGAAGGAATTGATGCCTCTGGTCGCAACGATGCTTGAATCAACACGAGGGATGATAGTCATCATCTTCCTCGTCGTGTACATTGCGATAGCCATTCTGGTGCTGAACGCGATGCTGATGGCGGTCTTCGAACGGATCCGCGAGTTCGGGATACTCAAAGCAATCGGGGTGGGCCCCTTTTACGTATTTGGACTAATCCTTGTTGAGGCAGGCATACAGACCCTGGTAGCGCTTTTCAGTGGTCTCGTCCTGGCTCTTCCGGGTATGTGGTACTTGTCCGAGGTTGGCATCGATGTAGGTTCGCTTGGTGGGATGAACGTGATGGGACTTGCGATGCGTCCTGTCTGGAACGGTATTTACACGCTCGATACCGTGATAGTTCCGATCATTTTGCTGGTGGTGATCGTATTCTGTGCGGTGCTATATCCAGCACTCAAGGCAGCCTTGATCCGACCGGTTCAAGCTATGCACCATCGGTAGTGAGACGTTTACTCGGGGTTGCGTAGCCAGGCTGTGAAGAATTGATTATGACAGGCCCAACATTAGCCAGAATGGCTTGGAGGAATCTGTGGCGCAATAAACGCCGGAGTATTCTGACCCTTGTCTCGATTGCTTTCGGGGGGTTCCTGGCGATCCTCTTCACCGCTATGCAGGATCGTTCTTTCTCAGACTTCATTGATACTGCTGCGCGCCTTGGGAAAGGGCATGTCACCATCCAGCATCCGGAGTACCTGGACACCCCGACGTTGAGTCGTACGGTTGAGGGTGCCTCAGAACTCAAGAGCTTCGCGTTGGCTGACGTGGATGTAGAGATCGTAGTTGACCGTATATCCGGTGAGGCGATGGTCGCTACAGCGGACGACAGCTTCGGCGTGAGGTTTATCGCTTACGACCCCGAACAGGAGACTGAGGAAACACTGTCATTTCAGGAGGGCCTCGTCGAAGGGGAAATGTTCGAGTCGGGTCGAGATAAGGGGATTATTCTCGGCAAGAAACTGGCCCAGAACCTGGGTGTGGAGATGGGCAGGAAAGTCGTTTTCACGATGACAGACAAGAACGGAGAAATCGTCTCCGGGTTGGCGAGGTTGTCGGGCGTCATTGGCACAGGCGCTCCGAGTCTGGACAAAGGTTTGTGTCTGCTGCCAATCGATGTCATCCGTGATTTGCTGGGGTATGAACCCGATGAGTGCACGCACCTGGCTGTTTTCCTCTCCGATTCAAGGAAGAGTGTTGCTGTTGCCGATCGACTCAAAGGGTCCCTGCGGGAAGCAACGGCTTTGACCTGGGATGAAATCCAGCCGGAACTAAGTGGGTTCATCGCTATGAAGGTAGGCGGCGCGCGTTTCATGGAAATTATCATTGCGATCCTTGTCGCTGCGGGAATCTTCAACACGCTTTTTGTTTCCGTGATGGAGAGACTTCGTGAATTCGGCATCATGATTGCGATTGGCTACTCTTCCGGTCAGCTCTTTCGGCTGGTGATGTGGGAAAGCCTTTGGCTTGCCGTGATGGGGCTCCTTACTTGTGGAGCCTTAACGGCATGGCCCTACTCCTACCTGGTAAGAACTGGACTGGACTATTCAGCCATGACGGGTGGAGATGCCGTGGAAATCGCTGGTGTGGGGTGGGATCCCGTTATCCGTGTCGGAATCTTTCCCGAACACCTCCTGGTGATTATTGTTGCGATGGTCTTTGCGACCCTGGCTGCGGGTCTCTATCCAGCGTGGAAGGCAGGGCGAGTAGAGCCGGTGGAATCGATCCGGTTGGTTTAGAGCGCTTTTCTCGTCAGGTGTGGCTGGCGAGCCGATGTAAAGGGCCCCCGGTCTGGAATCCCGGGGCTCCGTATGACGTTGGTGCCTCATACGGAGCCGGGTCCTTTCAGGGCCCGGACAGATTTTGGACCAACAGAGCGCGGCAGTCAGCGGGCGAGACATGTGGGATGATAGGTGAACCAGATGGATGAAGCTGATGTGAAGTCGGTCGTGAAACTGGAGCAGGTCACCAAAGTTTATCGGCAAGGGGCGGTGGACGTGCATGCGCTCCGAGGGCTGGATTTGACGGTCGGTAAAGGTGAGTTCGTGGCGATTTGTGGTCCTTCCGGCTCGGGAAAGACTACTGCGCTGAACCTGATCGGAGCGTTGGACCGGACCACCTCCGGAGAGGTCTGGTTGGAAGGAAACAACCTCAATCGACTCAACCGTCAGCAACTAAGCCGATTGCGGCGTGACCGTATAGGCTTTGTGTTTCAAGCCTACAATCTGATTCCTGTACTCACAGCTTTTGAGAATGCGGAGGCTGTTCTGGCACTCCAGGGTGGTTCCGCAGCACGGCGACAAGAGCGAGTGATGGCTCTGCTCGCAGAAGTGGGCCTCAAGGGAATGGAGCATCGCCGGCCGCACGAATTATCAGGGGGACAACAGCAGCGAGTGGCCATTGTTCGTGCCATTGCAGCGGAACCAGCTGTAGTTTTGGCTGATGAGCCAACGGCAAACGTGGATTCAGAGACGGCAGATAATCTGCTGGAGATCATGGGCAGACTGAATCAGGAACGGGGTGTTACTTTCATCTTCTCCACTCATGACAGCCGAGTGATGGATCGAGCCCGACGATTGGTACGCATGGTCGACGGGCGGGTGGCAAGCGATTCGAAATCCTAAGATTCACCACCAAGGCACCAAGGGCACCAAGTTAATAAGGTGATGGTAATGAGTTTCGTTGGGACCCCATCAAACCACCGCCGCAGATCAGCCTGCTGTAGTCTGTTAAACGTAAACCCTTGATTCTTGGTG
Organism: Acidobacteriota bacterium; assembly: GCA_030614585.1. Lineage (GTDB taxonomy): Bacteria > Acidobacteriota > UBA6911 > RPQK01 > JAPXNP01 > JAUWTT01. The sequence continues at coordinate 3,751 of JAUWTT010000124.1, read as the reverse complement.
ATCTTGGTGCCTTGGTGGTAAGTTCTTGATTCGTCCCGGTCAAGGTGCTTCAGCTGGCGCTGGTTGGCGAAAAGGCCAACTGACAACCGCCCAAAACCCCTTCCCAAACTTTGAAAACCCTCCGCCAATCGACTTGAACTGAACATCCTTGACGTCTTCGTTGGAGATCATGGTTCCATAGTCGTGGGAAGTCCACTTAGGGAAATAAACGGTGTAGAGTAGGCGTTTAGGGGTCTCCTTGTAGACCTCTCCACGTACCCATGTAAAGAGTTCTTCGCCTCGGTTGTAGGTAGGATCAAGGTCCAGCAGAATCCCAGTAATGGTCACCTGTGCCTTGATAAACAGGGCCAGATTGAAGTCCAGGGCAAATCCTTCCTTGGCCAGCTCCGCCACGAGTCCTCCCAGAGCTTGAAAGTAATCGGGTTTGTTTTCCGAGCCTTCCAATGTCTGTGTGGCAATCGTTCTTCTGACTTCAGCATTCTCCGGAGTGTCTGGTATCGCTTCGTCCAGAAGTGCATCAAGGTTGTTGGCAATTCGTTTCGTGTTTCCGAGCTTGAGGCCGAGGATCAACTGAATCAGCTTCTCCCTTTGCTCCCGGCCGAGCTCACCGCAAAGCCCCCAATCGAGAAGAGCAATCCTGTAGGGGTGCTCCGGGTCATCGATGTAGAAAACGTTCCCGGGATGGGGATCTCCATGGAAGATTGCCTTGTCCTGCGGAGAGAAAATGACATCGATAGTCATGACCTGGCCCAGGGCCTTGGCCAATCTGGCCCGGGATACCGTATCTCCGGGGAACGCGTCCGTGATTTTTCCTCCTTTAACAAACTCCATGAATGTGACGTTCTCTGTCGAGAAGTCATAAACACGAGGGACTTCCACGTCAGGGTTATCCCGGTAGTATGCGAAAGCCCGGGCAAGGTTGTGCTGTTCTTCAACTACTTGAGTTTCTTTTTCCAGTGCGTCTCGGGCATCCTGAAAAATCTGCGTCAGGGGAACGTCGCCGATATCATAGGTATCACCATTTGCCTCGAAGTAATGGACAATCCCATCAAAAATCACGAGTTCTTCGGTCAGCGCAGTGACCGACTTGGGTTTGATGACCTTACAGACTGCCAATTGGCGGTCTTGCCCCTCCGGTTCGATGAATGAGGCCTTGATTACGGCTCCAATTGTCGCTTCGGCGAGGATTTTATCGGAAAACTCGATGGAGTATTCCTGCACCGTTGCATCACCAATATCAGCAACAATGAGCTCGACAAGGTCGTCGCGGCGAAGTGTCTGGATACTATTTTCGAGCTGCTGGAGATAGTGCTGCATATCCGGGGGAACCCCGGGATACCGGGCCAGAATCTGGCCAAGCTTCTGAAGCGAAGGGGTGCTTTCGATCAGAGCCAGGGTCCTCTTCCCTGGATCGTCAATAGCACTCAACTTGAGTTGCCCTGTGATCCGTTCGATCAGGCGGTCTTCGGGCATTCGGTCGAGAAAGAAGAGCAGGAAATCGTGAATGACGCTGAGCCATTTCCCGAAATCCCCTTCGAAGACATCGAAAACTCCGGAACGATAGATCAGCAGACGCAGGAATCGTCCCCGGTATTTCTCCCAGTTGATTTCATCCAGGAACGATCGGATCTCTTCCGATGTGATTTGATCGGCTCCTTGCCCCCTGAGCTGGGCGACTGTCCTCATGACTTGCCCCCTCTTCGCTGGGTCGAGGCCACTCATGATGTCTTGAATCAATCGCCGTGACTCAGCTTCCGGATCATAGTCGCGAAAGGCTTCTTCGGGTGTAGGGAGTTGTACCGCCTGGGCGAAAAGTGACGGGGAACCCAATAAGAACACCGAAAGTAGAACGACTTCGAGTTTGAAGAGAGGCCTCACTGTGAAATCCGTGCTCTTTCGGGCCATGAGTACTTTGGGCTTCTTAGTGTAAACGTTGTCCCATCTGAATGACAATCGGAGTGCAGACTTCGCACTTCGCCCCGTCCCGCGGGTGCAAAGTCTGCACTTGGTCCGCTCTTCTCAGGACACTGGGCAGCGAGTGGGCCCTCCCCAGGGCAACAGTCTCCCCGCCTGGAGGGTATAAGTCGGAGCGGAAGTATTGGGCGGTGTAGTAGCCGTCTGGTGAGCGCGGGGACTCATACCCCAATTTCCGGAATACGAATTGCTTGCAGGAAATGGCGAACCGACTCAGGAACAGAGGAACTCTGACTATACGAACAAATAGGGGATTGATGCCGTGACAAGGTCCAAATTCAGCTTTAAGACATTCACTTCATTCTTGATCACTATGCTTTTCCTTATGCTGATTCTCTCGGGAACCATGCTCTACGTTTCTCCACCGGGACGTGTGGCTCACTGGACGGGTTGGACTCTGTTGGGGGGCAGCAAGGAGCAGTGGGGAGCTGTGCATTCCTTGATGGCCTTGGTTTTTCTCATCGGTGGCCTGTTTCATTTACTGAAGTTCAACTGGACGGTCTTCTTGGACTATCTCAAGAGGAAAAAGAATCGGCGCCGTTACTCAAGGGAATTGATCGCCGCGGTTGCCCTCTTCGGTTTGGTGATGGCAGGGACCCTGGCGGAGGTTCCGCCCTTCAAATATGTAATGGATCTGTCCGAGACGATTAAGAATTCCTGGGAGCCGGAAGAGGTTGAAGCACCGATAGCTCACATGGAAGAGCAAACCCTAGAACAGGTAGCGCAGTTTCTAAAGATCGAACCGCAAAAGGCAGTCGATGTGCTTACAAGAAAGGGGTTCGATGTGGCAGGCCTCTCCCAGACACTTAAGGAAGTGGGTGCCGCGAACCATAGGTCTCCTCGCCAGATCTTCCAAGAGTTGCAGAGAGCCAGTGGCTACAGTGGTCCTGTGGGTGGCGTGCCCAGGCAAGGCGTAGGGCGGATGACGGTGGGAGAGGTTGCCGATACTCTGGGACTAAACATGGACGAGGTCAACGCCATTCTGAAGGCCAAGGGAATTGAAGCTGTTAGGCCTGATGAACGAATGCGCGATCTGGCAACTCGCCTTGAAGTAGCCCCTCCGGAGATCCTGGAGATGCTGAGACAGAGTGCGCACTGACAGTCGTGTGGGTGGGGCAACTGTCTCATGTCCGTTGGTGGGCATGGAGCCATTTCGCCCGAGTGAAATTCATGCCGTCCCGCAAGGCGGGACTCGAATGGAGGTTTCGCTGCCAACCCAGGGCTTGCTACCCTCCTTCGTCGGGTACCCGCCCTGGGCTCTACACATATCGTCCTCCGGACTCAGGTCTCAAGGGATGGAACGACCCAGCACTGTCGAGACTGTCTCAAAACTCTCAGAATTGTACTATTGTCCCGTCGCTCCGCTCCGGGCTCTGATCTCTGGAGTTTGACCTTAGAGTTCCAGAGAGACTGGACGGTTCGTCGAGAGGATCAGAAGCCCGGAGCGGAGCGACGGGACAGCAGTACCCTGTTACAAGCGGCTGTTGCCTTGATTCGATAGCTGGATGTTGGAGGTTACGAGCAAGCAGAATGTAACGCGTCAGCGTGCGTTCCCTTGGGTGAAGCGAAGTCACCGACCAGGCCAACGAAAGTCCGTCGAGGAGGCCGACCGAGCGCAACTGTCCACCCGCCTGGAGGGCAGTCAGGCCGAAGCTGCACGGTTCATATAGATTGTGAAACTCCCGCAAAGGGCGCCGAAGGCGCGGATGCATTCGGCGACGCAGCAGCCAGCTGGTGAGAAATGGGGCTAAACGCCTTGCACTTCGAACCCGCTGCT
>JAUWTT010000366.1 GCA_030614585.1 Acidobacteriota bacterium | reverse complement strand
GCAGATATTGAGTCGGCGCTTGAGGACAATCGTGAACACTCGCCCTATTTCGCATCGCTGAATGGTTCTTGGAGTTTTCGCTGGTTCTCGGTTCCCGAGAAGGCCCCCAATGATTTCTTCAAAGTCGGGTTTGATGTAGCGGGATGGAATACCATCAACGTTCCGAGCAATTGGCAGATGGAGGGATACGGACATGCCATGTTCCGCAATGTAGCTCATACCTTTTCTTCCGAGCCTCCCACGGTCCCTGAACACTACAACCCAGTCGGTTTGTATCGAAGAACGTTCAGCCTTCCTGAAAGCTGGGAGACAAGGCAAGTGTTTCTGCATTTCGAGGGCATCAAGTCTGCTTCCTACGTGTGGGCCAATGGTCGCGAAGTTGGCTACAACGAGGGAGGTATGACTCCGGCGGAAGACAACATCACCGAATATCTCCAGCGAGGCGAAAATATCCTGGCGGTGAAAGTTCTCCGATATTCCGACGGTACGTACCTCGAAGCCCAGGACATGTGGCGCCTGGCCGGCATTTACCGGGACGTATACCTATACTCCACACCTGGCATCCACATACGAGATCTCTACGTGCGCACTGATCTGGATGAGCGTTACGAATCAGCAGAACTTTCGCTGGACCTTCAGATCGAAAACCTCCTGTCGGAATCGAAAGAGGGGTATCGGGTGCGTGTTCGTCTCTACGATCAGAGCGGGAATTCGACTCTGCCGGATCTGCGAACAGATCGCCTGACGCTGCACGCGGGGCAAGTTACAGATACGACTGTGAAGGCACACGTTGAAAGGCCCTTGAAATGGTCGGCGGAGAAACCCAATCTCTACACACTGATCCTCGAACTTGTCCGGCCGGGTGAGGGAAGGTGTGAAGTGCTCAGTGAAAGAATCGGATTTCGAGAAATGGAGATTAAGAACCAGGCCATCCTCGTAAACGGTGTAGCTGTGAAGTTCAACGGAGTGAATCGGCACGAACATGATCCCCGCCTGGGTCGCGTCGCGACGACCGAACGGATGGCGCAGGATCTCACAATCATGAAGCAGTTCAACGTGAACCTGATCCGGACCTCCCACTATCCGCCTGATCCTGAGTTCCTGGATCTGGCTGATCGGTATGGCATATACATCGTTGACGAAGTGGGAGATGAGGCGCACGCCTTTCGTCATCTCTCGGATGAGCCGGCCTGGAAAGAAGCCTATCTGGATCGGATGCGCGGGATGGTTCTGAGGGACCGAAACCACCCCAGTGTGATCTTCTGGAGCGCCGGCAATGAGTCAGGGAAGGGAGCAAACCTGGCCGCGCTGATTGAAGAGGGGAAGAAACTGGACCCGAGCCGGCCCGCCTGGATGTATGGCGCGACCTCCGTAACACCTGACCAACCCTTTGAAGAAATAATTGGTCCACGATATCCCCCACCTGAAAGACTCAAACGATTTGCTGAGGTACCAGAAGAAGAGGATCCGCGTCCTTCCTTCATGGACGAGTATATAGCAGCTACAGGTAACAGCTTGGGGCATTTTGAGGAGTACTGGGACCTGATTCGTCGCTACCGGCGCCTGACGGGAGGAGCTATTTGGGATTGGGTCAGTCCAGGACTCACTGCGACATTGCTCATCACTGCCGACTCGACGAAGCATCAGAATGACGCAGCTGTCATGGGGCCGTCCAGCCTGGTCGAGGGACGCTTCGGTCAGGCGCTGGCCTTGAGTGGACACGACGAATGGGTTGAACTATACCGGGATCCCAGCCTGGATATCGAAGGTACGGGTATCACACTCTGCCTTTGGGTATATCCCAGAGGTTGGCAGGGAAGCAACGAGTTCATTACCAAAGGTGATCAGCAGTATGCTCTCCGTCAAGTGGACGCCGATACTCTAGAGTTCTCGATATTTGACGGGAAACCCATAAAGGCCCGTGGCAGCGTGCCGGAAAATTGGAATCATCGATGGCATCACCTGGCAGGGATCTACGATGGTTCACATTTGCTTTTGTACCTGGACGGGGATCTATTGGCAAGGCGAGGCCATGAAGGCCGGATTCGGAATAGTCGGTATCCGGTCAATCTCGGCAAGAACGCTCAGACCCATGGGCAGAATTACTCCGGCCAACTCTCCAACGCCTTACTGGATGAAGTCCAAATCTATCATCGGGCACTTTCACATGAGGAGGTGTCCCAGATATCCAAGGGTCCCGGGCAGCCATTGCCCGAAGGAGCGGTGTTGTGGCTGAGATTCGAGAGTGTCGAAGAGAAAGGGGAATTCTATTCAAGAGGAATCGGAGCCCGCACCTATGGTTTGGTATGGCCGGACCGAAGTATTCAGCCGGAGCTTTGGCAGGTCAAGAAAACCCCTCAACCCGTTCGGATCGAACCGGTTAATTTGACGTCGGGCAAGATTAGGATTACGAATCGATACAACTTCACCAACCTGACGGAACTTCGCCTGCGTTGGGCCATGCTGGAGGATGATGTTGTGCTCCAAGAAGGACCGCTAACGGTGAATCTGCCGCCAGGGCGGAGCGAGTTCTTCGAAGTGCCGTTACATAAGCCCGAGCTGAAACCCGCTGCGGAGTATAGGCTGTGGGTCTACTGTGCGCTTCCGGAAGCTACTCTGTGGGCTAAGGAGGGTCATGAAGTGGCATGGGATGAGTTCGAGATTCCTTACCATGTTCCTGAAGGACCCTCAGTAGAGACGAATGAATTGGGAACGCTTTCATTTCAGGAGGATGAGCGGACGTACTCGGTGGGTGGAAAGGATTTCCTCTATACCTTTGACCGAGAACTGGGCAGACTGAGCTCTCTTCGCTTTAGAGGTGAGGAGTTGATACTGGAAGGTCCGGTCTTCAACTCCTGGCGCGCTCCAACCGCCAACGAACTGGATGAATGGCGGAACCCTCCGATCGTGAACCAGTGGTTGGAAACAGGACTCGATCGACTAAACCATCAGGTTCTGAGTGTTGCCTTCGAGAGGGTGGCCCCAGGAGTTGGCCGGCTTTTGATCAAAACCGTAGCGGCCGCTCCTGACTCTCCAGTTTGGTTCAAAAGTGATTACCTCTATCATGTCCTGGGCAGCGGAGACCTCATCTTGAGGCACCGAGTCGTCGCCCACGGTGACTTTCCAGAGTGGCAGCCGGGCATCGACATGTGGCTCCCGAAAGTGGGACTCCAGATGACGATACCGGAAGAGTTCAGCCGTTTTCGTTGGTATGGACGAGGCCCGTTCGAGACCTATCCTGACCGAAAAACCGGAGCAAAGTTGGGCGTCTACTCAGGAACGGTGGAGGACCAGTACTCCCCATACTTGATCCCTCAGGATTACGGCAACAAGACCGATGTACGGTGGGCGACGCTGACGGACGATCGAGGAGTCGGATTGATGATCAAAGCGTCACCTTCCACGAATGTTAGTGTCCAGCACTACGGTACCGACAATCTGACCCGGGCCAATTATCGCTTCCAACTGAAACCGCAGAGCGAAATCACTGTGAATATCGATCATGCGGTCACAGGAGTCGGTGGCACACCGGTCCCTACATTGCCGAAATACAGAGTCATGCCAGGCACCTACGAGTATGTTATTTGTCTGCGGCCCTTTGCAGAGAGTGAGGCGTCTCCGATGGAACTGAGCAAAAGGGATCTACCTTATCTGAATGCCGGCTTTGCTGAGTGAAATTGGATGGTGTGGAAGGAAGAAGACCCTGGCGTGGTGTCCTCAGCCTTATAGACGACACCCATGCCGCCGCAAACCCTCCGGGTGAGTGGAGCGTTTTGGAGGTCTATTCGGAGGAGGAACGCCTGGCTGCGGCGCTGAACGGTAAGCAAGCCCGCATTTCTCACCAGCTGGCTGCTGCGTCGCCGGATGCATCCGCGCCTTCGGCGGCCTTTGCTGGAGTTGCTCAATTCCTATGAACCGTTCAAGCCCGGGCCCGACTGCGTTGCGCTCGGTCGGCCTCCTCGACGGACTGTCGAGTACGACTGCGGCGGCCTCGGTCGCGACGCCTTGTCAGGACGGCTTTAAAACCCGCCAATGGTGGCCTCCATCGCCTCGCGACGCAACCTCGTGAGAAAAGCGGGCTGGTGGGCCTTGTATCGAATTCCGATCCCAAAGTCAGTTACATCTGTTTGGAGTCGGAAGGGGCAGGGGTTGAGTTTCGTAACATCAAGGCAAGCGGTATACTCCCACACACCATTTGCACCCGAAGCCGGAGGAGTGCTCCTGTGCAAGCCTCAGCGGGAGGGTTTCTATGGCAAAAGCTTTGGTCAACGGACCGTCAGACAAGGAGCTTGGATCGTAATGCAGAACAAGAAGATCAATCGTCGTAAGTTTGTGGGCGGCTCTCTGGCTGTTTCTGCCGCAGTGCTTCAGTACGGGAACATTCTGGGTGCCAACGATCGGATTGGGATCGGGGTGATCGGGTGTGGCAACAGAGCCCAGGGAAGCTTGCTCAAGGACGTACTGCAATTTCGAAACGACACCAATGTGGAGGTCGTTGCCCTGTGTGACACCTGGAAACAGATGCGGGAGCAGGCGACCGAGCAGGTTAAGAAGGCTACCGGCAAAGAGCCTAAAGGATTCGTTCGTTATCAAGACCTTTTGGCCCACAACGACGTCGATGCAGTGGTGATCGCCACTCCGGAACACCAGCACTGTACACAGCTGATCGATGCGGTTGAATCCGGCAAAGATGCCTACATCGAAAAGCCACTGGGGATGAGTTTGGAGGAAGTCAATCTGGCCCTTGATACGGTCAAGAAACACAACAAGATCGTTCAGAACGGGACTCAGATCCGCAGCCTTCCGCAGTCACGCGCAGCGCAGAAGTTCATTGCTTCGGGCGGTTTGGGGCGGCTCTTGAAAGCCGAGCAGTCCCGAAATGGTACTAAGCCATACTGGTACAACCATGCAGATCGTCCAGTTTCCGAAAGTGACGTGGACTGGGACGGCTTTCTGATGATGCGGGAGAAGAGACCTTTCGATCCCAGGCTGTATGCCGGGTGGTACGGTTACCGTGAG